>NZ_JBYCZL010000043.1:0-34718 GCF_057586215.1 Roseomonas sp. SRI_022 | reverse complement strand
GCGCGCCGTCGCGGGCAGCACCGCGGACAGCGAGGTGCGCACCACGATCGCCCCCGGCCCCGGTGCGGCGAGGGCCGCGGCCAGGGCCGGGAAGTCGGCATTGCTGTCCACCCGCGTCACCTTCACGCCGAAGGACGCGCACCAGGCGACGAAGTCCGGATTCACCAGGCTGGTGCCCGACACGCGCCCGGGATGCGCGCGCTCCTGATGGATGCGGATCGAGGCATAGGACCCGTTATCCGACAGCAGCAGCTTCAGCGGCACGCCGCGCGCCACCGCCACCGCGAATTCGCCGGCGGTCATCAGAGCGCCGCCATCGCCGACCGCCGCGATGACCTGGCGCTTCGGGAAGCGCAGCGCGGCGGCCACACCCGCCGGTACGCCGAAGCCCATCGCGCCCGAGACGGGCGCGAGCAGCCGCTGCGGCGGCACCCAGGGCACCTTGCGGTAGAAAGGCGCGCCGAAGGTGCCGGCATCGAGCGTGATGATGGCGTCCGGCGTCGCGACCTCGCCCACCAGCCGCGCGACCTCGGCAAAGGCGACGCCGTCATTGTGGTTGCCGGGGCGCACCCCGGTATCGGCGAGGTGGATGGCGCGCAGCCGAGCCGCCCAGGCATCGCGTGAGGCGGGCGCGCCGGCAGTCTCGGCGCCGAGTGCCGTGATCAGCGCCAGCGCGTCGGCGGCCAGCGCCATCTCGGCGGGGAACAGCCAGCCGAGGAAGCGCGGTTCGGCGCAGACATGGACCAGGCGCTGCCCCTCGGCGGGCCAGGTCCAACCCTGGGTGGTGATATCCGTCAGCCGTGTGCCGAGCGCGAGTACCAGGTCGGATTCCGCGAAGGCGGTGCGCTGCGCATCCGGGTTGCGCAGGCCGAGATCGCCCGCATAGAGCGCGTGGTCGTTCGGAAACAGGTCCTGCCGCCGGAAGGAAACGCTGACCGGCAGCTTCCAGGCCTCGGCGAAGGCGCGCAGCGCCTCCCGCCCGCCGGGCCGGTCGAAGGCGTGGCCGGCCAGCAGGATCGGGCGCTGGGCCTTGCGCAGCATGGCGGCGAGGCGAGCGACCTCGACCGGGGCGGGAATGGCGGGCGCGGGCAGCGTCGCCGGCAGGTCGGCCGCATAGCAGGGCTCCGCCAGCACATCCTCGGGCAGCGACAGGACGACCGGCCCGGGCACGCCCTGCATGGCCATGGCATAGGCGCGGGCGATCAGTTCCGGGACCTGGCCCGGTTCGGTCGCCTCGCCGACCCATTTGGCGATGCCGCCGAACATCCTTCCGTAGTCGATCTCCTGGAAGGCGTTGCGGCGCAGGTCGCGCTTCTCGACCTGGCCGACCAGCAGGATCAGCGGCACCGCATCCTGTTCGGCCGTGTGCACGGCGATCGAGGCGTTGCAGGCGCCGGGGCCCCGGGAGACCAGCACCACGCCGGGCCGGCCGGTCATCTTCGCATCGGCCACAGCCATGAAGCCGGCGCCGCCCTCGCTGCGGCAGGTGACCAGGTCGACCCCCGGATGGGCATGCAGCGCATCGAGCAGCGCGATGTAGGATTCGCCCGGCACGCAGAAGGCGCGGTCGATGCCCTGCGCGGCGAGGAAGTCGATCAGGCGCTCGGCGGCAGTCGGCATCGTGGGGGCGTTTCCTCGCTCGGTCCGCCTATCCGATAGCGCGGGGCGGGCAATCGATCCATGGCGGCCATGGCGTCGCGTGGTGATCGCGGTATGGTTCCCGGCAAGAAGCGTGGCCCCAAGCCGGGTCGAAGCCATCATTCAGGGAAGAAATCACCATGCCGCACCGCCGCGAAACTCTTGCCATGGCCCTTGCCGCAGCCTTGTCGCCGTCACTGGCGCGGGCGCAGGGCGCAGCACCGGCCTGGCGCCCGACGCGTCCGATCCGGCTGATCGTCCCCTTCGCGCCGAGCGGGTCGAACGACATCGTCGGTCGCATCCTCGCGGAATCGGTCGGCGTCGCGCTCGGCCAGGCGGTGGTGGTGGAAAATCGCGCCGGCGCCGGCAGCGTCATCGGCACCGAGGCCGCGGCGCGCGCCCCGGCGGATGGCCACACGGTGCTGATCAACAGCGCCCAATCCTCCGTGCCCGCGATTGTCGCACGGGTGCCCTATGACACGGTACGCGACTTCACCGGCATCGCGGTGGCCGGCTTCTCGCCGCATGTGCTGGTGGTCAACAACAACCTGCCGGCGCGCACCGCCGCCGAGCTCGTGGCCCTGCTGCGCGCCAATCCCGGCCGCTACAACTTCGCCTCGGCCGGCATCGGCAGCGGCGTGCATGTGGCCGGCGAGCTGTTCCGCAGCACCAGCAACGTCCAGGCGGAGATGGTCCATTACCGCGGCGGCGGGCCGGCCGTTGCCGCGCTGGTCAGCGGCGAGGCGCAGTTCGGCACGCCGACCATGGCCTCCTCGCTCGGCCAGGTGCGCGGTGGCGGCATCCGCGCGCTGGCGGTGGCCTCCGCCGAGCGCAGCCCAGCCCTGCCGGACGTGCCGAGTGCGCCCGAAGCCGGCCTGCCCAACTTCATCTTCGAGGAGTTCTTCCCCATCCTCGCCCCGGCCGGCACGCCGCCGGCCGCGGTCGCCGCCCTTGGTGCCGCCTTCCAGGGTGCGATCCGGCAGAATGCCGACAAGCTCAACGAGTTGGCCGGTGTGAGGCCCCGCGCCGGCTACGAGACGCCGGAGCAGGTCATGGCGCTGGTCCAGGCCGGCGTGCAGCAGTACACGGCGATCCTGCGCGCGGCTGGCGTGCAGCCCGAATAGACCGCGGCGCCCGGCGGCTTGCGCGGCCGGGCGCGATGCCGCAGGAACGGCCGATAAGAAAACCTGGGAGGCAACATCCGATGTCCATCACCCGGCGCCCGCTGCTGCTGGCGGGCTTGTTCGCGCCTGCGATCGCCCGCGCCCAGGCCGCCTGGCGCCCCGACCGGCCGGTGCGCATCGTCGTGCCCTTCGCGCCCGGTGGATCGACCGATGTCGTTGCCCGCGTGCTGTCCGACACGCTCGGCGCGCAACTTGGCCAGCCCGTGGTGATTGAGAACCGCGCCGGTGGTGCGGCCGGGCTGATCGGCACGGAATCCGTCGCGAAATCCGCCCCGGACGGGCACACGCTGCTGCTGCATTCCAATGCGCATGTCGTGGCACCCAGCCTCGTCGCGCGCATGCCCTTCGACCCGATCGCGGATTTCGCGGCCGTCGCGCACAATGGCCGCGTGCCGCAAGTGCTGGTGGTGAACAACCGGCTGCCGGTGACCGACATGGCCTCGCTGATCGCGTGGCTGCGGGCCAATTCGGGGCGGATCAACTTCGCCTCTGCCGGGATCGGCAGCGGCAACCACTTGGCGTCCGAGGTGTTCCGGGCCGCGTTGCCGGGGATCGAGATGCAGATGGTGCAGTATCGCGGCGGCGGGCCGGCCATGGCGGCGGTGATCTCCGGCGACGCGCATATGGCGATCGACCCGATCGCCTCCGCCGTCAGCCACATCCGCGGGGGCAGCGTGCGTGCCATCGCGGTGGCCGGGCCGACGCGCGCGGCGATCCTGCCGGACACGCCTTCGGCGACGGAGGCGGGGCTGCCTGCGTGGTCGATTGCCGCCTGGTTCGCCACCTTCGCGCCTGCGCGCACGCCGCCTGCGGCCATCGCGACGCTGAATGCGGCCTTCAACGCGGCGGCGCAGCGGCTTGCCCCGCGCCTCGGCGAACTCGGCGTCGAATTGCAGCCGGAATACGCGACGCCCGAGGCCGTCATGACCTTCGTGCGGGAGGACATGGTCCGCAGCGCGGCGATCCTGCGCGCTGCGGGTGTCCAACCGGAGTAATCGCGCCCGGCGCGGTCAGCTACCGCGCTGGAGCAGGGCGATCACGGCGCGCTGCCAGCCCTCCCAGGCCTGGTCGGCGGCGGTACCGGCCTGGTCGGCCTCGCGGCTCGCCGTGTTCAGGCGACGGCGGGCTTCCTGCTGCTCGGGGCCGGTGCGGTCCTCGGCGGCCTGGCGGGCACGCTGCAGGGCCTGATCGGCGCTGCGATAGGCGCGCTGCTTCATCCGTGCGTCGTCGAGCAGGCGGCGCAGTTCGCCCATCGCCTCGACCACCGCGACGAGGTCGGCGCGGCCGGGAACGTCCGGCGGGGTGCGGGTCAGCACGTCCTGCAGACGCTCCATCGTGCCGGGGCCGCCGGGCAGGCGGCGCAGGTTCTGCTCAATGTCGAATTGCTGCCAGCGCAGCAGGATCGGTTCGCCGAGGCCGTTGTCCCACAGGGGCATGTCCTGGCGGATTGCACGTTCGAAGGGCAGGCGCAGCGTCTGCGTGCTGCCGTCCAGCGTCGCCTCGTAGCGCAGGCCGAAATCGCCTTGCGACACGATGGGGAAGCGCGGCGTCGCGCCCGAGCGCTGCGGCATGTCCACCACCACCGTGCCGCGCGCGCCGCGCGGGTCGATGGCGATGGCGGTTTCCTCCATCCGCAGCATTTCGATGCCGACGAAGCCGCGGCGCAAGGCGATGCGCGCGACGCGTTCGGTGGTCGTCGAGGTCTGCGCCACCTGCACGTCGCGGTCGCGCCCGAAGGCGAGGATGCGGCCATCGCCGGCCGGCATGGCGCGGATTTCCGCATCGCCGAGGAAGACGCCGGCTTCCGGCCCTTCCGCGCCATACACCGTCGCGAGACCGTCCGGCAGCGTGTGCTGCGACGCGTTGCGGATGCGCACGGCCTGCAACGGGCTGCGGGCGTTGAGGTCCTGGATCCACCAGACGCGTTCGGCCGGCAGCCGGACATCGAGGAAGGGGACGTTCGCCGTCTCCCCGCTGCGGATCGTTACCGGTTCGGCGAGGACGAAGGCGACGCGCCCGGCGGAGGATTCGGCGCTTGCCGCCGCGGAAGCGCCGGCCGTATCGGCGATGCTGGCGCCGACCGGCGCATCCGGGGCGCCGGCGCGGCGTGCCATCTGCGGCGCGGCTGCCTCGAAGGCGCGACCGCCCATCGCCGCGGCGGGTGCGGGTGGCGGGGTGGGCATCGGGATGGGGCGCCCGCCGGTATCCGGGCGCACCTGCACCGCGCCGGCGATGCGCACCGGCAGCTCCGGACGGGCGACGTTGATCGGGTCGTAGATGCGCTGGCGGAACGCCGCGGCCTCACCGGAAACCAGCGCGAGGCGGATGCGGTCCCAGTCGCTGCCCGAGGCGTTCTCCACCACCGCCCAGCCCTGCAGCCGGGCCTGGGGGCCGGGCGTACCGGCAGCCGCCGGCGGCGTACCCATCGGCGGCACCAGCAGCCGGTAGGACGGCTTCCACAACGGCGCGCCGGCGACATAGAGCACCGCGACCTGACGCGCGCGGTCGGCGCGCAGGCGGATGTCGATCCGCCGCTCATCGGCGCTGCGGGCAGCGGCGAGGGCTTCCGCCGCACGCGCGACGCGGCCGGCGAGGGCCTCGTCGAGCAGCTTCACCTCGTCGCCCTCGCGCAGCAGCACGGTGACCAGGCCGCGTTCGGTGATCAACGTCAGGCGCAGGCCGCCCGCCGCGCCGGCGACCGACGCGACCTCTGCGGCGTCGGCGATGCGGCCGCGCGCGCCGCCGGCCTCGGCGTCCTGGCCGCGCAGGGCGGCGAGCAGCTGGGCGCGGCTGTCGAAATCCTCGGGGCGGAGCGGCAGGCCACGGAAGGCTTCCCCGGTCAGGTCGCGCGCCGGCAGGCGCAGGCCTTCGACGGCGCCGGCGGTGTCCACCACGATCAGGCTGCGCAGCAGGTCGTCCACATCATCGGTGCGGGCGCGGAAGGTGACGTTGCCATCCGCCGGGACCTCGCCCGCGCGCTCGACCTGGGCGAGGCCGGCGGAGGAAAGGGTGACACTGCGCACCGGCAGTTCAGTCGCGAGCGCCGTCGAGGCGGTGAGCAGGAAGGCAAGGGTCAGGCGGCGCATGGCTTTTCCTCTCCGCGGGGCGGCGGAGGGTAGGAAGCCGCGCGCGGCCGGTCCAGCACGCCGCGCACGGCGCGTGAAGTGTTTCAGGTCGGCAAACCCCGACGCCGACGGCGCGCAGGGTTGGCGCGGCGGCTGCGCCTCGGACAAGGCAAACCCAAACTCCATCGGAGTTTGGTTCAATCAGCGCGGGAGGACGATGTCGGTCTCGGCCAGCAGTGCACGCTGCTCGATGCGGTCGGCGGGGACGAAGGGAATGATCACGCTTTCGCGTGCGCGCGCATCGCGGATGCGGTTGAGCACGCCGTCGCGCGCATTGAGCGGTTCCCCCGCGATGTAGAGCTGCGTGACCAGCACCGCGCCGCCCGGCTGCGTCACCTGCACATGGATGTGCGGGGTGCGACCGGGATAGGATACGGGGCGCAGGGTGCGGAAGGCATAGGCGCCGCGCGCATCGGCAACGACGCGGCCATAGCCCTGGAAATTCGCATCGAAGAGTCGCGTCTCCGGCGCGCGCGGGTGGTTGTAGCGACCGCTCGCGTCGCATTGCCAGATTTCGACCAGCGCGCCGGCGATGGGCTCGCCCGCCGTGTTGGTGATGCGGCCGCGCAGATGCGCGACGGTGCCCATCGCTTCGGCCGCGGCGCCGCGCACGCTCACCAGGTCGGCATCGGTGTCGGGTGGGAATGTGACCGGGTAGAAGGGGCCGCGCGTCTGCGCCGGGGTCGCGCCGCGCGTCTGTGCGAGGGCCGGCAGCGGCAGCACCAGCCCGCCGGCGGCGAGCGCCAGGCGACGGCGTGCGAGGGTCGCGATCGGCATGCGGCACCTTTGGCAATGCGACGCCGGATCATGCCACGGAGGCGCGCCGCCCGGTGTTGCGAAGCGCAACCGTCAGAGGAAGGCGGGCGCCAGCGAGCCGACCATCAGCACGGCCATGGTGACGTTGAAGGCGCGCAGCGCCGCGGGCGTGCGCAACAGGTTGGACGCGCCGGCGCCGAGGCCGGCCCAGACCAAGGTGCAGGGCAGGCAGACCACGGCGAAGACGGCGGCGATACGCAGTGTCTCGGCCAGCGTGTCGCCGGCCGGCGTGGTGAAGGCGGGGATGGCGGCGAGCGCGATCATCCAGGCCTTGGGGTTCACCCATTGGAACAGCGCAGCGCCGATGAAGCCGAGCGGCGGGCGCGAGGGCCCTTCGCCCGGCGCGCCGGCGCGGGCGATCTTCCATGCGAGGACCAGCAGCCAGGCGCCGCCGCCCCATTTCAGGATGCTGTGCAGCAGCGGCCAGGTGGCGAAGGGTGCCGCGAGGCCCAGGCCCACGATCATCAGCATCGCCGCGAAGCCGAGCGTGATGCCGAGCATCTGCGGCATCGTCGCCCGCACGCCGTGATTCGCCGCCGCCGCCGCGACCATCAGCACGTTCGGCCCCGGCGTGACGGAACAGGCGATGGCGAAGGCGAGCAGCGGCAGGATCGTTTCCATGGTCCGATGGTATGTCAGTGTTGCTGACCTACATGCGCGCTCTTGCCGGGGCGCCCATGCGCGTGTGGCATGGCGAGGTCGTCGAAGGAGAGGACGCTATGTCGAACGAGACCCCCGAGCAACGCCTGGCCGCGCTTGGCCTGACCCTGCCGTCGGTGCCGAAGCCGATCGGGACCTATGTACCCTATCGCGTGGAGGGCAATCTGCTGTGGACCTCGGGGCAGGGGCCGCGCGTGACGGAGGGGCCGCGCCCGCGCGGCAAGGTGCCGAGCGAGATGAGCGTCGAGGACGCCTATGCCAGCGCGCGTCTGGTCGGGCTCGGCCTTCTGGCCGCCGCGGCGGAAGGCGCGGGCGGGCTGTCCAGGCTGAAGGCGATCAAGGTGCTCGGCATGGTGAATGCCGATGCCGATTTCGAGGATCATCCCAAGGTGATCAACGGCTGCTCCGACCTGTTCGTCGCGGTGCTGGGCGAGAATGGTCGGCATGCGCGTTCGGCGGTGGGCTTCGCCTCACTGCCCGGCCGTATCCCGGTGGAGATCGAGGCGATCTTCCGGATTCTTGATTGATGGAAAAGGCCGGGGGAGTTCTCTCCCCCGCCCTTACTGGTTCAACCCCGCCGCACATTGATCGGCAGCGCCATCCCCTTCTGAATTCCGGAGATATCCCGCCGCCAGGCGCTGTCGATGAAGTACTGGCCGAGTGGGATGAAGGGCAGGTCCTGCCAGAACTGGCCCTGGATGCTGCGTGCGATCTGCTGCTGCATCTCGATCGGGCCGGCGGCGAACCAGGCGTCACGCATGGCTTCCAGCGCCGGGCTGGTGGGCCAGCCGAACCAGGCCTGCGCCCCGTTCGCCCGTAACAGCGGATGCTGGCCCGGATTGGCGAGGTCGATGCCGCCGAACAGCACCACCAGCGCGTTCCACCCGCCCTGGTCCGGCGGGTTGCGGTTGGCGCGGCGCTGCAGCACGGTGCCCCAGTCGGAGGTCGCACTTTCCGCGTTGAGGCCGGACCGCTTCAGCGTATCCGTCAGCACCGTGGTCAACGCGTTGTTGTTCACGACATCGGTCGGGTGCAGCACGGTGACCTTCTGCCCGGCATAGCCCGCCGCCTGGAGTGCGGCGCGCGCCGCATCCGTGCTGCGCGGGCCAGTCACCGCAGTGATGCCCTCGTCATTCGCGAGCGGGGAGGAGCGCGGGAAGACGCCCATCCCGTCGGACCACAGGCTGCGGTCGTTGCCCATGATCGAGGTCATGAAATCCGCCTGGTTCACGCTGTGCAGCAGCGCACGGCGGATCGCCGGATTGTCGAAGGGCGGATGCAGGTGGTTGAAGCGCAGCATCGCCATCAGCCCACCGAAATCAACGCGCTCCAACACGATGTCCCGATGCCGGCGCATCACCGGGCGCAGATCGGGGGCGACCTGCTCCCACCAGTCGATCTCGCCGGACTGGATCGCTGCAGCCGCGGTGGCGACATCGGGCAGGATGCGGAACTCGACACGTTCGAAATGCGCGAGCTTCGCGCCACCGAGCAGGGAAGGTGCGGCCGGGGCGGGGCGGTATCCGTCGAAGCGACGATAGACGGCGCGCGCGCCCGACAGCCGTTCCTCCGCGACGAAGCGATAGGGCCCGGACCCGACCACCTCGGTGAAGGGGCGCGCCGGATCGACGTCGGCGAAGCGCTGCGGATAGACGAAGCAGGGGTAGGAGGACGGCTTTCCGAGCGCGGCGAGCATCACGCCGAAGGGTGTCTTCAGCCGGATCTCGAATCGGCGGTCGTCGAGGGGGCGCATCTCCTCGGTGCGTTCGGCCAGCGACTGGCCGAGGCTGTCGAGCCGTGCCCAGCGGCGGATGGATGCGACCGCATCGGTCGCGCGGATCGGCTCGCCGTCGTGGAAGCGGACGCCCTCGCGCAGGGTGAAGAGCCAGCGCAGCCCGTCCTGTTCGACGACATGCCCTTCGGCGAGCTGTGGCCGCGGCACGAAGTCCGTATCAAGCCCGTACAGCGTGTCCCAGCACATATGCCCGTGGTTGCGCACGCCGTAGGATGTCGTGGACATCGGGTCCACGGCAGTGACGTCCGCCTGCGGAATGAAGCGCAGGGTATGTGCCGCGCTGCCCTGGGTGAAGCCGGGCCGGGCAAGCGCGAGGCCCGCGCCGGCACCAAGGATCGTTCTGCGATGCATCGCTCTGGTCCCCCGTGCATGAGGCACGCAGCCTCGCATTCCGGCGCGCGCTTCGCCACGGGCGATACGGTGGTCCGCGCATGGCACATGGCTTGCTGGTAACGTTGCCGACCGGCGCGGGGCTGGCGCTGGCGTGGCGTTGCGGCAGGGGGCCAAGCCTGTTCTTATGCCGTGGTCGTGAGAGGCTAAGGAGGCTGGGAATGACCCTGTTCATCGGGCGGCGTGCGATCACACGCGGCACCCTCGGCGTGGCGCTCGCCGCGCCCTTCATCCGCACCGCGTCGGCACAGACCACGCTCGAATGGGTCGCCGGGTCCGTGGGCGGCGGCTGGTACACCATGGCCGCCGGCCTGTCCGCCCTGATCCGGGAGGAGAACCCGGACATCCAGATCCGCGTCGTGCCCGGCGGTGGCCTGGCCAATCCCACGCGCATCAACAACGGCCAGTCGCAGATGGGCTGGGGCATCGATGCCTTCTCGGCCTCCGCCGTGCAGGGCGTGGAACCGTACACCGCGAAGCACGACAAGATCCGCTGCCTCGGCACCGGCTATTCGCCGACCGAGCACCTGATGCTGCGCCACACCGGCGCGGGGCCGGACGACATGCGTGCCATCCTGACGCAGCGCGGCCTCAAGATCGGCGCGCCGCAGCGTTCCTCGACCGATGAGATGACGCTGCAGCGCATCCTGCGCTTCCTCGGCACCAGCCCGGACAAGATCCGTTCGGATGGTGGGCGCTACCTGAACGGGTCCTACGCGGACATCGGCGCGGCTTACAATGACGGGCAGGTGGACTACGTCTATGTCGCGCTGGCCAAGCCGGCGGCGCTGATGACGGAGATCGCGCAGGGCCGCCGCGGCGGCCGGCTGACCGCCTTCCCCGACGACATCCGCAAGCACCTGACGGACCAGTATGCCTATGCCCAGGGCACGCTGGAGAAGGCGGACTATCCCGCGCTGCTCGACGGCGCCATCCCGGTGACCATGATGGACAGCATCATCGTGGTGCATGAAACGGTGCCGGCGGAGATCGTGCAGAAGATCACCGCGACACTGATCAAGAACCAGGGTGCGCGCATGGCGCAGATCCACCCATCCATGGCCGGGTGGTCGCCGGCCAAGGCGGTGGATTATCGCGGCGTGCCGTTCCATCCGGGTGCCGCTGCGGCCTTCCGCGCCGCCGGCGTGAACCCGCCCGCGGCGTGATGCCCGCGCACCGCGACAATCACTGAGGGGAACGCGGTGCGCGACCTTCCTGCCTGGCTACGGCACGGCGTGTTCGGATGGCTCGCCTTCTGGGCCGCCGTGCATCTGTATTTCGGCGGCTTCGGCTTCCCCGAGCCGATCACCATGCGAAGCCTGCACCTGCTGGTCTTCACGCCGCCGCTGTTCCTGCTCTACCCCGCTTTTCCGACACGCTCGCCGACGAACCGGCCCTCGGTGCTCGACTGGGCCTGGGCAATCGCCTCGGCGGCGCCGCATCTGTGGGTGTTCATCTTCGCCGACGCGGTCTCCGACCGCATGGAATATGTCGATCCCTTCACGCCGACGATGATGGCGCTTGCCATCGTCTGCATCGTGACGATGCTCGAGGCGATCCGCCGCGCGGTGGAACCGGGTCTCGCCTGGATGGTGGCGATCTGCCTGCTCTATATGTTCGTCGGCCACCATTTGCCGGGCGTGCTGAACACCCGTGTCTTCAGCACGGCCGAGATCATGGAGTCCGCCTGGCTCGTGCCGACCGCCGGCGGCGTCTACGGCCCGCTGACCGGAATCGTGGCGACCACCATCGCTGTGTTCATCCTGTTCGGGTCCTTTATGCAGGGCAGCGGGACGGGCCGGCTCTTCTCCAATTTCGGCGCGGCCGTCGCCGGGCGTTTCACGGGCGGGCCGGCCAAGGTGGCGGTGATCTCCTCCGGCCTGTTCGGCACGATGAGCGGTTCGTCGGTGTCGAACGTCATCACCACCGGCGCGATGACCATCCCGCTGATGGTGCGCATCGGCTACAAGCCCGCGGTCGCAGCGGGCATCGAAAGCGCGGCCTCGGTCGGTGGCGCGCTGATGCCGCCGGTGATGGGTGCGGCGGCCTTCGTGATGGCTGAGATCACCAACATCCCCTATGGCGACATCATCGTCGCCGCGGCGATCGGCGCGGTGCTCTACTACTTCGCGATCCTCGCCGCCGTGCATTTCGAGGCGAAACGCGCAGGCCTCGAGCCCATGGCGCTGAAGGACATTCCCGCCTGGCGCGAGGTGCTGGCGGATATCCACCTGATCCTGCCGATCGGCGTGCTCGTCTATCTGATGATGGAGCGCTGGTCCGGCAACTACGCCGCCTTCTGCTCGACGCTCGCCATGGTCGCGGTCTCCATGCTGCGGGCGCGCACGCGCATGGGCTGGCGCGCGATCGTCGAGAGCCTGACCAATGCCGGGCTGACCATGGCGCCGCTCGCGGTGTCCATCGCGGCGTCGGGCGTCGTCGTCTCGGTGCTGACGGCGACCGGCATGGTCGTCGCCTTCGGCGGCATCATCAAGGAGGTGGCGGGCGGCAATCTCGGCATTCTGCTGCTGCTGCTCTGCCTGACGGTGCTGGTGCTTGGCCTCGGCATCCCGACGACACCGTCCTACATCATCGCCGCGGCGATCGGCGTGCCGCAGGTGCTGGAACTCGGCCGGCCGCTCGGCATCGACATGATGCAGGCGCATCTGTTCATCTTCTACTTCGCGGTCATCGCCGATGCGACGCCGCCGGTCGCCGCCGCTGCTTTCGCGGCAGCGGCGATAGCCAAGGCCAGCCCGACCATCGCCAGCCTGCACGCGTCGCGCTTCGGCATCGCCGGCTTCACCGTCGGCTTCGCCTTCATCTACGACCCCGGGATCATGCTGCGCGGCGGGCTGGTCGAGATTGTCACGGCGACATCGATCCAGGTGATCGCGCTGCTGATGATCACCGCATCCTATGCCGGGTACCTGCTGCGACCGATGGGCGTGCCGCTGCGCCTGCTGCTCGGTGCCGTCGGGTTGTTCGCGGCCTTCGGGCATATCGCGCCCGGTACGATGCGCCTTGCGATCGCGGGAACCTTGTTGATCGCCGTGGCGGTCGTGCAACTGCTGGCCGGGCGACGCGCCGCCGCTGCCTGAGGGACGCTTTCCGACACCGCGCTTCCGTGCCTAAGTTCTGGGCAACGCAGAAAACGACACGGAGGAAACTTGCATGCGTCTCCCGGCAACCCTTGCCATGCTGCTGCTCGCCGGCGGCACGGCCCTTGCGCAGACGGCCACCCCGGGGCCGACCCTGTCCACCATCCGGTCGCGCGACGCGCTGATCTGCGGTTCGCATCCGGGTGCGCCCGGCTTCAACGTGCTGGACAGCCAGGGCGTCAATCGTGGGCTCGATGCCGATACTTGTCGCGCGATCGCTGCCGCAGTGCTTGGCGATGCGGCCAAGGCGCGCTGGATCGTGCTGTCCTCCCAGGCGCGGCTGCCGGCACTGCAATCCGGCCAGGTGGATGTGCTGCCGCGCACCACGACCTGGACGCAGACGCGCGACACGGCGAACGGCCTGAACTTCACCGCCGTGAATTTCTATGACGGGCAGGGCTTCATGGTGCGCCGCTCGGCCAATGTGCAGCGGGCGCGGGACCTGGAAGGCGCGACCATCTGCGTCACCTCCGGCACCACGAACGAGTTGAACCTCGCCGACTGGGCGCGGGCCAACAATATCCGCGTCCAGCCCCTGGTGTTCGACCAGAATGAGGAAACGCGCAACGCCTACAATTCCGGCCGCTGCGATGCCTTCACCACGGACGCCTCGCAACTCGCGGGCATCCGCACCGCGCTGCGCGATCCGTCCGAGCACATCATCCTTGCCGACATCATCTCGAAGGAACCGCTTGCGGTGGCCGTGCGGCACGGTGATGACCAATGGTTCGACATCGTGCGCTGGACGATCTTCGCGCTGATCGAGGCGGAGGAACTCGGCGTCACCCAGGCCAATGTCGATGAGATGCTGAACAGCCAGAATCCCTCGATCCGCCGTCTGCTGGGCAATGCGGGGGACCATGGGCCGCTGATGGGCCTCGATCGGCGCTGGGCCTACAACGCGATCAAGGCCGTGGGTAACTACGGCGAGATCTTCGATCGCAACCTCGGCGCCGGCTCGCCGATCGGCCTGCCGCGCGGGGTCAATGACCTGTGGACGCGCGGCGGGCTGATGTACGCGATGCCGATCCGCTGACATCGCTGAACAAGTCCCCGGCCGGGCCGTGATGCCCGGCCGGGCGCGAGGATACCCGGGCGTCCAAGGCGGATGCCGTGGGATGAAAGCCATCACGAGGTGACTAGAATGAATCCGCTGCCTCTCGTTGCCGCGCTGCTGCTCGCCGCCGGCCCGGTCCTCGCGCAACCCGCCCAGCCCGGCCCGACGCTCGCGGCGGTACAGGCGCGCGGCGCCATGCTCTGCGGCGCACCCAATGCGGCACCGGGCTTCGGCGTCATGGACAGCCAGGGCATCTACCGCGGCCTCGATGCCGATACCTGCCGCGCCATTGGCGCCGCCGTACTCGGCGACGCCGCCAAGGTGCGCTTCGTCTCGGTTTCCTCCCCGGCGCGGCTGCCGGCGCTGCAATCGGGCCAGATCGACGTGCTCGTGCGCACCACCACCTGGACGCAGAACCGCGACACCGCGAATGGGCTGAACTTCACGGCCGTGAACTTCTATGACGGGCAAGGCTTCCTGGTGCGGCGGTCCACCGGGGTGCAGCGCGCACGGGACCTCGAAGGCGCGACGATCTGCGCCACGGCCGGCAGCACCAGCGAGCTCAACCTCTCTGACTGGGCCCGTGCCAACAATATCCGCTTCCAGCCGCTGGTCTTTGAGAGCAACGAGGAAGCCCGCAACGCCTACGGCGCCGGCCGTTGCGACGCCTATTCCACCGATGCCTCGCAACTCGCCGGCATGCGCACGGCGCAGCGCGATCCGTCGGAGCACATCATCCTGCCCGACCTGATCTCGAAGGAGCCGCTGGCGCCGGCCGTCCGGCATGGCGACGACCAATGGTTCGACATCGTGCGCTGGACGATGTTTGCGTTGATCGAGGCGGAAGAACTCGGCGTCACCCAAGCCAATGTCGATGAGATGCTGAACAGCCAGAACCCGAGCATCCGCCGCCTGCTCGGCAACTCCGGGGATCATGGGCCGCTGATGGGCCTCGATCGGCGCTGGGCCTACAACGCAATCAAAGCGGTGGGGAATTACGGCGAGATCTTCGACCGCAACCTGGGCGCCGGTTCGCCCATCGGCCTGCCGCGCGGGGTCAATGACCTGTGGACGCGCGGCGGGCTGATGTACGCGATGCCGATTCGCTGATCAGCCCAGGGCGCCGAACAGGTTCAGCAGGATGATCACGACCACCGGCACGCCGAGCAGCCACAACACGAGGGACTTCATCGGAGTCTTCCTTCGCACGACATGAATGTCTGTGCGGGGGAACGCGGTGGCGGCGGCAAGGTTGCCGCGCCGCCGGATGCTCAGTGCCGCTCGTAGATCAGCCGCGCGCGGATCGTGCCAGGCAGGGCGCGGAATTCCGCGAGGATCGCTTCCGCGTCGCGCTTCGCCTCGACGCTGTCCACCACGACGTAGCCGATCGACCCGGCGGTCTGGTAATACTGGCCGGAGATGTTGAGCCCGCGCTTGGCGAAGCTCTCATTGATGCGCGACAGGATGCCCGGCGCGTCGCGATGCACATGCACCCAGCGCGCCCCTGTCGGCCGTGCCGGCAACTGCACCTGCGGGAAGTTCACCGCGCCGAAGGTCGCCCCGGTGTCGGAGAATTCGATCAGCTTGCGGGAGACTTCCTCCCCGATGCGCCACTGCGCCTCGCCGGTCGAACCGCCGATATGCGGCGTCAGGATGACGTTGGGCAGGCCCTGCAACGGGGAGACGAAGGCCTCCCCGTTGCGCGCCGGTTCGACGGGGAAGACATCGACGGCGGCACCCAGCAGGTGGCCATCGCGCAGGGCCTCGGCGAGCGCATCGAGATCGACCACCGTGCCGCGCGCGTTGTTCACGAAGACCGCGCCCTTCTTCATGGCGCGGACCTCGGCCTGGCCGATCATGTTCACCGTGTCCGGCGTCTCGGGCACATGCACCGTCACCGCGTCGGCTTCCGCCAGCAGCGCGGGCAGGGAGGTCATCGGCTGCGCATTGCCATGCGGTAGCTTGCCGGTGTGGTCCCAGTAGATCACCCGCATGCCGAAGGCCTCGGCCAGAACGGACAACTGGCTGCCGATATTGCCATAGCCGACGATGCCCAGCGTCTTGCCGCGCACTTCCCAGGAATTCGCCGCCGACTTGTCCCATTCGCCCCGATGCGCCGCATTCGACTTGGGGAAGATGCCGCGCATCAGCATCACGATCTCGCCCAGCGTCAGCTCGGCGACGGATCGCGTGTTGGAGAAGGGCGCGTTGAACACCGGGATGCCACGGTTGGCGGCTTCTTCCAGCGCCACCTGGTTGGTGCCGATGCAGAAGCAGCCGATGGCGAAAAGCCGGTCTGCCGCTTCCAACACCTCGGCCGTCACCTGGGTGCGGGACCGGATGCCGAGGATGTGCACGCCCTTGATCGCCTTGATCAGGGCGGCACCTTCCAGCGCCTTCGCCTCCCGCTTCACGGTCGCGTAGCCGGCATCGGCCAGCCTCTCCAGCGCGCTGTCGGACACGCCTTCGAGTAGCAGGATGCGGATCTTTTCCTTGGGTAGGGACAGGCGGGTCGGGGACATCGGGGCGCCGGAACTGGGATGGGGGGCCGCTACCTGCTCCCTTCGCGCCCGCGAGACAAGGGCAGCCAGCCGGGCGCCGCTTGCAGGCAGGCCGCCGGACCCGGCATGTTGCAACGCAGCGGCCAGGTTCGCCGCGCGGGGATGCTTCGATGGACGCTGCCTATCTTTCGGAATGGGCCAATCTGCTGCTGCGCTGGCTGCACCTGATCACCGGCATCGCCTGGATCGGCACGTCCTTCTACTTCATCGGCCTCGACAACCAGTTGGAGCCGGCGAAGGACGGCAACCCTCGCGTCGCCGGCGAGCAATGGTCGATCCATGGCGGCGGCTTCTACCACAAGCAGAAATACCTGCTGGCGCCGGAGAAGCTCCCCGAGATGCTGCACTGGTTCAAATGGGAAGCCTATTGGACCTGGATCAGTGGCTTCTCGCTGTTCGTGCTGATCTATTGGGGCCAGGCCTCGACCTATCTCGTCGATCCCGCGGTGCTCGACATGACCCCCTGGCTCGCGGTGTTGATCAGCGCGGCGATGCTGGTGGGCGGCTGGGTCGGCTATGACCTGCTGTGCCGCTCGAAGCTCGGGGACAATGAGGCGGTGCTGGGTGCGATCGGCGCGGCGGCGCTGGCCGTCGTTGCCCTCGTCTCCTGCCACCTGTTCGGCGGGCGCGGCGCCTTCCTGCAGGTCGGCGCGATGACGGGCACGATCATGGTGGCGAACGTCGCCATGGTCATCATCCCCGGCCAGCGGAAGATGGTCGAGGCGATGCGCAAGGGCGAGGCGCCCGATGCCAAGTACGGCCGCTGGGGCAAGCAGCGCAGCGTGCACAACACCTATCTGACGCTGCCGGTCATCTTCATCATGATCTCGCCGCACTACCCCATGACCTACCAGTCGCGTTGGAACTGGCTGGTGCTGCTGGCGATCGGTCTGTCCGGGGCGCTGGTGCGGCAATACTTCGTGTTGCGGCAGAAGGGCACGAACCCGGTCTGGCTGCCGGCAGCGGGGGCGGCTGTCGTCGCCCTGCTGATCTGGACGGGCGCGCCCGAACGCGCCAGTGGCAGCGCCGCCGATGCGCCCGCCTTCGCCGAGGTCCAGACCATCGTCGCCTCCCGCTGCGTGGCCTGCCATGCCGCGCGCCCGACAATGGATGGCTTCGCCGCACCGCCCAAGGGCGTGATGATGGAGACGCCGGCCCAGATCCGCCGCTGGGCCGCCGCCATGCGCCAGCAGGTGCAGACCGAAGCGATGCCGCCGGGCAACATGACCGAGATCACGCCGGAGGAACGCGTGAAGCTGCTCGCCTGGGTCGCGGCGGGTGCCCCGGCGGATTGATGCGTGCGGGCGGCGGCGTTGCCGTTACGGCGGCGCGACCTGTAAGGACGTGGACTGAAGCCGGGGGCAGGGGGAGCGAGTCGTGATGCGGTCCGCGATCACCATGCTCCCTGTCGTGCTGCTGCTCGGCTGCGCCTTGCCACCCAACACCGCGCCGCGCGACTGGGCGCGGCTCGCCAGCGTACTGGCCGATCACCCCGGCGCGGTGGCGCCGGTGGCCGCCGCCCGGGACGGGGCGCTGGCACAGCAGGAGGCGCTCGCCGTCTATCTCTATGCGCTCTCCGTGCTGGCGACGGAGGAGAGCACACTGACTTTCCGTGCCGAAGCCTTCGCCCCGCTGGTGCCACGCGCCGCCGCTGCCGACCCCGCGGCGGGGCCCGCGGCGGCCGAGATCGGCCGGCTGCTTGCCGCCGCCCGCGCGGCCAATCCCGAGCCGGGCGCACGCGCCCGCAGCGCCGGGTCGCCGACGGTGATCGAGGATCTGCGCCTGCGGCCGTTGATCCGCGCCGCCGATCCGCCGGTGCAGGTGCTGATCGGCACTCTGTCGCGCGGCACGGCCGGCATGACGGGACCGGATGAGGAAACCTACCGCCAGGTGCTGACGGCGATCGGGGAGGGGCATGCCTTGCTGAAAGCGCGAGCGTCGGACATCCGGCAAAGGGAAGTGGCGCGCGAGATCCTGGCCCAGGAGGACCGCTTGCGGCGGCTGGCGCTGATCCTCGGACCCGACCCCGCGGTGGGATTGCGGCCTGACCCGGCCGGAACGGTCGGCGCGGTGGTGCAGCCGTGATGCGCCGCGCCTTGCTGGCCACGCTTGCCGTACTGCCTGCTGCCTGCAACGCGCCTGACTACACCCCGGTGCGCGACTGGGCGCGCACGGCGAGCCTCGCCGCCGATTTCCCCGCCGGTCGTCTGCCACCCCCTGCCTCGGCCGATGTGCGGGAGGGCGCGCTAGCGATGCGGGAGGCGCTGGCGACCTACCTCGCCGCGCTCGGGCGTATGGCCGATGACGGCGTGCTGCCCTATCCGGAGAACCCCTTCGTCGATCTCGCGAAGCAAGCGGGGCGCGCGGGCACGGGTGGGGAACAGCCGGTTGCCGAGCTCGGCGCCTTCCTCCGTCGCGCGACGCGGCAGAACTGGCAAGCGCCGCGGCTGCGAGAGGCGCTCGGCGTCACCGACCCTTCCGTACAGGCGCTGGTCCGCGCGCTGACGGCGGCGATCGGCCGCAATGCCGAACCCGGCGAACCGCCCGCCATCGCGACGGCGCGCGCGCAATACGCCGCGATCATCGTGCGCATCGGGGAAGACCACGCGCTGCTCGCCGCCCGCGCCGGCGACATCACGGATGAGGCGATGGTGGAGATGATCCGCGCCGCCGAGGACCGCATGCGGCGATCGGTCCTGGCCCTGCCACGCCCGGTCATGCCCGCCAGCGGGCCGGCCCGGTGAAGCGGTTGCGCTGGTTCCTCACCATCACGGCGGCCGTCTGCCTGCCGTCGATGGCCATGGCCCAGCCGACCGGTGAGCGAATCGAGGCGATCCTTGGCCGCATCGACGACATCCGTGGCCAGTTGGGCTCCCGTGGGGCCGGCGTGCTCGGCCTGATGGGCTACAACATGACGCCGGACGGGTCGGCGAACTCGATCCAGATCAACCGCGGATCCGCCCAATCCGAACTCGGATCCTCGGTGATGACGCTCAGCCAGATCGGCGCGGGCTTCACGGTGGCGGAGAGCTTCCCGCTCTGGCTCGAGGGCTATCTCGGAACGGCGCGCTATGATCCGCGGGCAGTCTTCACCGACCTGCCGCCCCGGCAGACGCCGCTGCGCTGGAACAACGTCGCCGCCACGGTCGGGGTCGGCTACGACATCCAGCTCGGCGACTACCTGTGGCTGCGGCCGATCTTCAACCTGGCGGGCGGCTATGCCGCCTCCGATGCCTCCCTGTTCGGGTCCTTCGTCAACTACCGGACGGACCGCGACGTCTCGGCGCTGACCGACCGGCACGTGAACGTCTGGGGCCTCGGCGGGTCGCTGATGCTCGCCTATTACGACCATCGTCCCGAGCGCGATATCGATGTGGAGCTGCGCTACACGCAGATCCAGCTGCAGACGTTCGGCGACACGATCGTGGCGGCGCGCGGCCGCTCGACCGCCAAGACCCTCGGCCTGTGGGCGCGCTATCGCTGGCCGACCGGGTTGGAGGCCTTCGGCCGGCCGGTCCGCTGGGTGCTCGACGGGTCCTTCACCTCCTATCTCGGCGACCAGGAGGACGTGCTTGGCTTCTCTTGGGCGGCCAAGCTCGGCGGCGGCATCGAGATCGATGTCGGCCGCTACGAATTCGGTGCCGTCGGGCTCAACGTCTCGCGCATCCGTCTCGTCGCGCGGTATTTCATGGGCGACAACAACGTGACCGGCACATCGGTCGGCATCGGCATCAGCTTCTGAGGTTCCCATGGCAGGCAATGGCCCCGGCACGCTCTCGACCCATGTGCTCAATACGGCCGAGGGCATTCCGGCCGTCGGCGTGCGGATCGAGTTGTGGCGGCTGGACCCGGAACCGGCGCAGGTGACCGAGACGGTGACCAATGTGGACGGCCGGACGGTGGACCCGCTGCTGCCGCCCGGGGCCTTCCGCGCGGGGCGCCATGAGTTGCGCTTCCATATCGGCGCCTACTTCACCGCGCGCGGCATCGCGCCGGACCCGCTCTTCCTCGATGTGGTGGCGGTGAATTTCGGCCTGGCCGACGGCGTGGGGCACTATCATGTGCCCTTGCTCTGCACGCCGTGGTCCTACAGCACCTATCGCGGATCCTGAATCAGGCGCGCACCAACCCGTTCGTCGGGCTGGCGAGATCGCTGCCTGGGAAGGCACGGGCGACCGCCTGGGCCGGCAGCTTCAGGTGATCGCGCAGCAGCCCCTTGGCCAGGCTGCGGATATCGGTGGTCGGCGCAAGGTCGCGCCCCTGGAACAGAGCGCGCTCCGACAAGCCGGGCCAGTCGCCGCCGACGCGCCCGCCCGCCACCGCGCCGCCGGCCAGGAACGCCACGCCCCCGGTGCCGTGGTCGGTGCCGGCCGTGCCGTTGATGCGCACGGTGCGCCCGAACTCGGTCACCACCAGTACCGCAGTCCGGCGCCAATGCGCGCCGAGCGCTTCCTTCAGCGCGGCCAGCCCGTCATCAAGCTGGGCCAGCGGGCCGTTCAGCCGCGTCAGTTGCTGCGCATGGGTGTCCCAGCCGGTCAGCTCGAAGGCCGCGACGCGCGGCCCATCCGATTGCGCCATCAACCGCCCAGCGGCCATGGCCAGGGCGCGGAACTGCCCGCCCGGTTGCGGCCGGGCCCGGCCATCCTCGCCCAGGGTACTGGTCGCATAGCCACGCCCCCGCAATCCCTCGGCGATGGCAGGCCCCGTCAGCGGATCGGCGGCGTTCAGCTCGGCGATGCGCGCCAGCAGGTCGGGGGAGGGCACGCCGCCGCCGCGTGGCGCATAGGTGCCGATCTGCGTCGGGCCCCGCATCAGCAAAGGCAGGTCGGTGCCCACGGCAAGGCCGTTCGGCTGCGCGCCTGGGCGTGCCGGCACCGCCGACAGGGCGCGGTTCAGCCAGCCGCTCGCCAGGCGCTGGTCGGCGCCCGATTCCAGCAGGTCCTGCGCGTCGAAATGGCTGCGGGTGCGCCAGTTGCCAGCCACGGCATGGACCACCATCGCCTCATTCGCCGTATACATTGCGTGCAGTTGGGGCATGCGCGGATGCAGCCCGAAGCGGCCGCCGAGATCGAGCAATCCCTCCTCCCGGCCCGGTTCGGGCAGGGCGAGGGGGCCGCGCAACTCGCCGAAGCCCGGCTCGCCATAGGCCTGCACGGCGAACAGCCCGTCGAGACCACCGCGCAGCAGGACCACGGCGAGCCGTGCCTCCCCCGGCGCCTGGGCAAAGGCGACGCGCGCGCGCGGCAGGGTGATGGCCGCGCCGAGGCCCAGCAGCAGCGTGCGGCGCCCGAGGGCGGGCAGATGGGCGGTCATCGGCGGTGGAACTCCGGGCTGGCCAGGATCAGTGTCAGCGCTTCCCGCGCCGAACCGGCACGCGCCGCCGCGCGCAAGGTTTCGGGACGGCAGAGCGGGCCGATCACGGTCTCGGCGAGGTCGGCGGCGTCTCGCCCGGCACCGCGTGCGGCAATGCCGTTCGCCCAATCGATCCGGCGGACCATCATCTCCGGCGCGGCCCAGGCGGCGGCGTTGTCCGGGAAGCCGATCGGCGCCGGCGGGTTCCACCAGGGCTGGCCGAGGAACTGCACCACCCCGATGGCGCCTTGCGCGGCGTCCGGCGGTGCCTCGACCGCGCGCAGCACCGCGATGACGTAGTCCTGTGCGTTGCGCAGCTTGCCCAGCGGCGTGTCCCAGGCCTCGGGCAGGCGGATCAGCGCCCGCGCGGCGGCGCCGAGGTCCCCCTGCGTGTCCCGCAGCACGCCGAACACCCGCTGCACGGCAGCCGGCGGCGGGTCGTCGGCGACGAAATGGCGGACCAGCTTGGTGGCGAGGTGGCGATGCGTCGTCTCATGCCGGGCGAGCCAGGTCAGCGCCATCACGCCGCCCTCCTCGCCCTCAGGATAGGTGTGGCCCATCACGGTCTTGGGGCCGGGTTCGTGCGACTGGGCGCGGAAGACGAAGCCGAGGGGCTCCCGCGTTGTCTCGAAGCCCCATCCGGTCAGCACCCGGGCGAAGGAGGTCACGTCCGCCTGGCTGTAGCCGGCAGCGGGGGTGACGGTGTGCAGTTCCAGGATCTCGCGCGCCAGATTCTCGTTCAGGCCGCGCTGCCGGCGCAGCCCAGCCGGGCTGTTCGGCCCGATCGAACCGTTGTTGTCGAGATAGGCGAGCATCGCCGGGTGGCGCGCCATGGCGAGGAGCATGTCCTCGAAACGGCCGGTGACATGGCCACGGATGACCTCCCTGACGTAGAGGCCGGCGTAGTTCGGCACGCGGTTCCGGGCGATGGCGAGGTGATTGGCCCAGAAGGCGACCAGGCGTTCCCGGAAGCCCTGCTGGCCGCCGATCGACAGGGCGATGGCGGCCGCCGCTTCCTCCCGCACGATGCGCGCCTGGTTCGGCCGGGCCATGTTGCCGGCGCGCACATTGGCGGTGTCTTCCCGTATGGCGGCGAAGACCGCGGGCTGCGTCACGGGCAGATCGGCGGGCAACTCCGGGCCGGGCAGGCCGGGGGCGAGTTGCGAGTCGAGCCAAGCGACCGGATCGGCCGGGATCGGATCGTTCGGGCGCCGCCCCTGGGCGAAGCGGATGGCGGCGATGGCAGGCTTGGCGTCCATTGGCGTTATTTTAAGGCAGCACTGCAGCCACGGCACGCAACAAAGCGTGTCGTGTGGGCCGTGCATGGCCGTGGTGGCGTCGATGCGGGGAAGAAACTGTCAGGTGGCGCTTGCAAACCGCGCCCGGACGTCGCAGATAGCCGCACCGACTGATCGGCGTGAACCCTTGGGGGCGGCGCGGAGCGGATGCTCCCGCGCGGGCGCCCATTTCTGCTTAATGGAGGCCCATCGTGGCGCGCACCCCCCTCGACAAGATCCGGAATATCGGGATCACGGCGCATATCGACGCCGGCAAGACCACCACGACCGAGCGCATCCTCTATTACACCGGCAAGTCGCACAAGATCGGCGAAGTGCATGACGGCGCGACCACCACCGACTACATGGAGCAGGAGCGCGAGCGCGGCATCACGATCACCTCCGCGGCCGTGACGGCCGAGTGGAAGGACCACCGCATCAACGTCATCGACACCCCGGGCCACATCGACTTCAACATCGAGGTGAACCGTTCGCTGCGCGTGCTCGACGGTGCGGTGTTCGTGATCGAGGGCGTGGCCGGCGTGCAGCCGCAGTCCGAGACCAACTGGCGCCTGGCCGACCGCTACAACGTTCCCCGCATCATCTATATCAACAAGCTCGACCGCACGGGCGCAGACTTCTTCCGCGCGGCAGACACGCTGACCGAGAAGCTCGGCATCAACTGGGTCGCCCTGCAGATCCCCATCGGGATCGAGGACAACCTCCAGGGCGTCGTCGACCTGGTCGAGATGAAGGCGCTCGTCTGGGAAGGCGACGACCTGGGCGCGAAGTACGACGTCGTCGAGATCCCGGCCGACCTGAAGGACAAGGCCGCGGAATACCGCGAGAAGCTGCTCGACGCCGTGGTCGCAGCCGATGACGAGGCGATGGAGCGGTACCTCGAGGACGGCGACGTCTCGATCGAGTTGCTGAAGCGCGCCATCAAGAAGGGCACGATCTCGGGCGAGTTCCGCCCGGTGGTCTGCGGCTCCTCCTTCAAGAACAAGGGCGTGCAGCCGCTGCTGGATGCCGTGATCGACTACCTGCCGTCCCCCGTGGATATCGAGGGCATCAAGGTCGCCCCCGAGGAAGGCCAGGATGAGAACGCCGAGCGTCGCGTGATCCCGGCCGACGAGAACGCGCCCTTCGCCGGCCTCGCCTTCAAGATCATCAACGACAAGTACGGCAACCTGACCTTCGTGCGCGTGTACCGCGGCGTCCTCAAGCAGGGCGACATGGTGATGAACACGACCAAGGGGAACCGCGAGCGCATCGGCCGCATGTTCCAGATGCACGCCGACAAGCGCGAGGAGATCAAGGAAGTCTCCGCCGGCGACATCGCTGCCTTCGTGGGCCTGAAGGATACCGGCACGGGCGACACCCTGGCCGATTCCTCCGATCCGGTGGTGCTGGAGCGCATGGCCTTCCCGGTCCCGGTCATCGACATCTCGGTCGAGCCGAAGACCAAGGAAGGCATCGAGAAGATGACGATCGGCCTGCAGAAGCTGGCCGGTGAGGACCCGTCCCTGCGCCTGCGCACGGATCAGGAGACGGGCCAGACCATCCTCTCGGGCATGGGCGAGTTGCACCTCGAGATCATCGTGGACCGGCTGAAGCGTGAGTATGGCGTGGACGCCAACATCGGTGCCCCGCAGGTCGCCTATCGCGAGACGATCACGAAGACGCACACCGAGACCTACACCCACAAGAAGCAGTCGGGTGGCTCGGGCCAGTACGCCGAGGTGAAGATCGTCTTCGAGCCGAAGGACCGCAACACAGGCATCGAGTTCGTGAACGGCGTCGTCGGCGGCTCGGTGCCGAAGGAATACATCCCGGCGGTCGACAAGGGCATCAAGATGCAGGCCGACACCGGCGTGCTCGCGGGCTTCCCGACCGTGGATTTCAAGTACTCGCTGATCGACGGCAAGTACCACGACGTCGACTCCTCGGCCCTGGCCTTCGAAATCGCCGCCAAGGCCTGCTTCCGCGAAGGCATGAAGAAGGCCGGCCCGGTCATCCTCGAGCCGATCATGGACGTGGAAGTGACCACCCCGCAGGACCATGTCGGCGACGTCGTCGGCGACCTGAACCGTCGCCGCGGCGTGATCCAGTCGCAGGACATGGCCGGCACCTCGGTCATCGTCCGCGCCCACGTCCCGCTGAAGGAGATGTTCGGCTACATCTCCAACCTGCGCGGCATGACGAAGGGCCGTGCGTCCTTCTCCATGCAGTTCCACCACTACGATCCGGTGCCGCGCAACGTTGCGGACGAGATCATGGCGAAGTCGGCCTGATCAGCCCGGCCTGAAGGGCTTCACGGGACGGCGCGGAGGGGATCCCCTCCGCGCCGTTTTCGTTTCAGGACCGCTTGCCGGGTCCGGCCGCGCCGCCGCATCCTCTCGCTGATCTTCCGGGAGGATCCCTGCCATGCGCTTCGCACCAGCCGTTCTTGCCGTGCCGGCGTCGTGCGTCCCGGCATGACGCACGGCATCGCGAAGCCGCGCCCATGACGCCGCCGCCTGCTGACGAGACGGTCCGCGTGCGTGCTGGCGGTCCCAATCCCGTCGCGCCACCGCCACCGCGCGGCCGCTTCATGCGGCGGCTGCTCCTCGGCGGCAGCGCCGGACTGCTGGCTGCCGGCGCCGCGGCGGTGTTCCTCTGGCCCGATGACGAGCAGCCGTCGGCGCCGCAGCGCCTCGGCCCGCGCCGGCTCGTGCCACCACTGCTGCGCACGATGCTGGGCGGGGAGGGCGTCCTCTACCTCCTGACGCGCCGCAGCGAGCAGGACGAGTCCGACGCACCCGGCAGCCCGGCCCCGCGCGAGCGCATCGAGTTGCTGGCCTTCAACGCTGATAGCCTGGCGCCCCGCTTCGCCGTGCACCTCGCCTCCGTCCCACGCGGTGCGATGCCCGATGCCGGGCTGATCGCCGAGCAGGGGGCGACGATCTGGCTCTGGCTCGGTGGCCTCGGCGCCGTCTCGGCCGTGGATGGTCAGGTCCTGGCGGATACCGAGGGGCTGGCGGAACTCAACCCGGATCTCGCCGCAATCCTCGCCGGCGGCCAGAAGCGGGGCTTCCGCCTGACCGATGCGCTGGTGGTGGAAGGTGGCCCGCCGCCCGGTGCCTGGCGGCTCGACCCGCGCGACTTTCGCGCGGCGCCAGCCAACCTGCCGCCGCCGCGACCGTTGCCGCAGCTCAATCCGGGCGCGCTGCACGGGCAGGGCGGGCCGACCGCCTTCCGCGTCGCGGAGGCACGGCTCGGCGCCGATTGGCTGGGCCTGCCGGCGGAGGATGTGAAGCTCGCCGCCCCCGTCGCGCCGCGCATCCAGGGCCGCTTCCTGCCCACGGTCGCGCCGCCGCCCGGGGTGCTGCAGCAACTCTGGCGCGGCACCGTCCGGCTTGGCTCCGCCGCGCCACCCGGCTGGCCCGCCAACATACCGAACCGCTTTGGGCAGGCGGACCGGCTGATGGACCTCGCGACCGTGCCCGGCCTGAGCGGCCTTGCCCTCGCCGGTTTCCTCACCGCAGGGACTGAGGCAGCGTTGGAACTCGCCGGACCGCCCGGCCTGCTGATCCTGCATGGGGAAGGCGGGCAGCCGCTGGGCCTGATCCGTGTGGCAGCGGATGGCAGGGTCGCCTGGCGCGTGGCCTTGCCGATCGCGCGGCTGCGCAGCGTGCTGCCCGGCCCGCGAACGCTGGTGCTGGCCGGCTGGGCCGGCGCCGCCGAGGATTCCGCCGAACTGCTTGTCGCCGTCGCGATCGAGGATGGCGCCATCCAGGCGCGCCCGCTTACCGCCTGAGGAAATGCGTCCCGACCGCGTCCAGCACCACGACGCCATCGGCCACCCGCCGCGCCGTGTAGCGCAGCTTGGCGATGCCGAGCGGGCGGCCGGAGCGGGAGGGGCGGATCTCCTGGACTTCGACCCGAACGGCGATCTCCTCATCCGGGCGCAGCGGTGCCGGCCAGCGGCTGTCGATCTGGTTGCCCCCGATCGAGATGTCCGCAATCAGTCCGCTGCGCATGACATGGCCGAACACGGCCGACAGCGTGTGCAGCCCGCTGACGACGAGTTCGCCGAACAGGCTCTCGCGCGCCGCGTCCGGATCGAGATGGAAGTACTGCGGGTCATAGCGCGCGGCGAAGGCCACGACCTCCTCGAAGGGCAGGCTGAGCGTGCCGAGGTCCCAGCCCTGGCCGGGCGTGAGGTCATCGAGGGAACGAACGGGATCGATCATCGGGCCGACCCTAAAGCCTTTTGCGATCACGCGGAATCGCCGGCGGCGGACCTTGCGGAAGGGCGGAGGCCTGCCGCAGGCTTCGCGGCCCCGCCGGAGTCCGGAGCCATGCGTTTCCCACCATGCATTTCGAAGGCGGCGCTTGGCCTCGCGCTACTGGCCGCCGGCTGCGTCGCAGCACCGCAACTGCCGCCGACCCCTGCCGGCCGTTACGCAGCGCTGGTCGCCACCGCGGATCAGTCGGCGGGCCAGGTGGTGGACCATCTGGCGCGGCGCGAGCGACAGGAGGAGCAGGAGGCGGGCTCCTTGCGCTTCGCTTCCGGGACCATGCCGAACACACCGCCGCCCACCGCGGCGCCTGCCGCCGGGGCGGTGCTCGACCCCGCCATGAAGCTGATCTTGCTGGAGGCGCAGCGCCTGGCGGCGCTGTCCGCCGGCCAGGCGCCGTCCGAGGGCCAGCAGGGCGCGGCGCTGCTGGCCCGGTTGCGGGACAGCCTCGCCACCCTGCGCGCGATCCCGGGCCGCTGGCCGTCCGAGGCGGTGCGCCGGCGTGGCCTGGACGCCTTCGCCTTGCTCGCCGAACCGGCACCGCCGGGCAGCGACGCGGCTGGCCTCGCCGCCGCGCGGCAGCGTGCGATGGGTGATGCCGCCATGTTGATGCGCGCGGTGGTGGGCGATGACGCGCGGGTCGGGATGCGTGGTGCCCTGGCGCAGCGCCATGAGGCCTGGCGCAGTGCGCAGACCGCGATGCTCAACACCGTGCGCAATGACCGCAACCTCAGCCCGGATCAGCGCATGCAGATCTGGCGCACCGCCCAGGCGCGGCTCGCGGCCGACCCGCCGGATGTGGCGGGCGCGGAGCTGCATCGCCTGATCGGTGCATTGCCGGCAGGGCATGCTGCGGCTGGCGCGGGTGACGCCGCCGGCGTCGAGGCGTTCGCGGGGGAAGTGGCGCGCATGCAGGCGCTGGCGGCCCAGGCGCGGTAGCGGGCCGGCCGCTCGCGAAAAAATCCGGCGCGAGCCGCCGCCGGGTGTCATCCACCTTGGCGGGGCGCCGCGCGCAGTGTAGCCAGCCGGCTCCCAGAACGACCGGAGAGCCGCCCCCATGGCCGCCATCGCCGACATCATCGCCCGCGAGGTCCTCGATTCCCGTGGCAACCCGACCGTCGAGGCCGAGGTGGTGCTCGACAGCGGCGCGCGCGGTCACGCCATCGTGCCCTCCGGCGCCTCGACCGGCGCGCATGAGGCGGTGGAACTGCGCGACGGCGACAAGTCCCGCTATGGCGGCAAGGGCGTGCTGAAGGCGGTCGGCAATGTCGAGGGCGAGATCTTCGACGCGATCTCCGGCATGGACGTCTTCGATCAGGTCAGGATCGACGAGACCATGATCGAGCTGGACGGCACGCCGAACAAGGCGCGGCTCGGCGCCAATGCGATGCTCGCCGTGTCGCTGGCGGTGGCCAAGGCGGCGGCGGCCGATCTCGGCATTCCGCTGTACCGCCATGTCGGCGGCGTCTTCGCCCGCACCCTGCCGGTGCCGATGATGAACATCATCAATGGCGGCAAGCACGCGGACAACCCGATCGACATCCAGGAATTCATGATCATGCCGGTCGGCGCCGGCACGATGGCCGACGCCGTGCGCATCGGCTCCGAGGTGTTCATGGCGCTGAAGAAGGCGCTGCACGACGTCGCCCATTCGACCAATGTCGGCGATGAGGGCGGCTTCGCCCCCAACATCGGTTCGGCTGACGAGGCGCTGGGCTTCATCGCCAAGGCCTGCGAGGCCGCCGGCCATCGTGTGGGCGACGATGTCGTCTTCGCGCTCGACTGCGCGGCGACCGAGTTCTTCCATGGCGGCGCCTACAAGCTGGAAGGCGAGGGCAAGACCCTCGACGCCGCCGGCATGGTCGACTACCTGGCGGCGCTCTGCGCCAAGTGGCCGATCGTCTCCATCGAGGACGGCATGTCCGAGGATGACTGGGCGGGCTGGAAGGCGCTGACGGACCGGCTGGGCGCCAAGGTGCAACTGGTCGGCGACGACCTGTTCGTCACAAACCCCGAGCGCCTGCGCCTGGGCATCGAGCGGCAGACCGCCAATGCTATCCTGGTGAAGGTCAACCAGATCGGCACGCTGACCGAGACGCTGGAGGCGGTCGAGACCGCCCATCGTGCCGGCTATCGCGCGGTGATGTCGCATCGTTCCGGCGAGACCGAGGACGCGACCATCGCCGATCTCGCGGTCGCGACGAATTGCGGGCAGATCAAGACCGGTTCGCTGTCGCGGTCCGACCGGCTGGCGAAGTACAACCAGCTCATCCGCATCGAGCAGGGTCTTGACGGCGCGGCGCGCTATGCCGGGCGGGGCGTGCTGCGGCGCTGATCGCGCCCACTGAGTCCCTTTTGTCGCGGCGCCCGCAGAAAATTTGGGCGCCGCGATGATTTCCTGGACGAAGCGCGTGACACGGATTCGCGCTGGTGTTTAGAATCGCCGTGTCGCCAAACGTCAGGTGTGTGCGTTGCGCTTTCTCAGGCGAGTCATTCAGGCCATCGCGATGCCGTGCCTCTTCGTGGCCTTGTCGGGCTATTTCGCCTGGCATGCGATGCATGGCGACCGCGGGCTGATCGCGCGCGAGCAGCGGCTGGCGGACATTGCGGCCGCGCGGTCGGAACTGGCGCGCGCCGAAGCCGATCGCGACGCCATGGAACGCCGCGTCACCGGCCTGCGCAGCGACCGGGTGGATCGCGACCAACTCGACGAACGCGCCCGCGCGCTGCTGAACATGGTCGGGCGCGACGAGATCGTCGTGCCCTATGCGCCGGAGCGGCGCCTCTATTGATCCTCGGGCCGCGCATGTGCGGTGCGCCAGATCACGTCAGGCCGCTTGCGCCGCGCTGATCCACGGGACGATCCTGCCGCGAAACGCGGAGGCCGCCATGATCCGACGCTCGATGCTCGCTGCCCTGGCCCTGATGCCCCTGGCGTGGCCGGCCATCGCCCAGCCAGCGCCTGGCCGCATCGCGCTGACCGCGCCGCCAGTCGCCGTCACCGTCTATCCCGAACAGGCCACCGTCACGCGTCGCGGCGCGGCGGAACTGCCGGCCGGCGATAGCGTCCTGGTGCTGTCGGGCGTGCCCGCCGGCGTGTTGAGGGACAGCGTGACGGCGCGCGGTCAAGCCACCGGCGCGGTGTCCATCGGTGCGGTCGAGCTGCGCCAAGCGAGCTTCGACCGTCGTGATGTCGACGCCCGCCGCGCCGGGCTGGAAGCGCGGTTGCGGGAGATCGAGGACGCCATCGCTGCGCTCGACGTGCGGATCTCGGCACAGGCGGCGCAGTTGCGCCTGATCGAACGACTGGCCGGAGGCTTCGTCACCGCACAACGCCAGCCGACGCCGCCGAATGAGCCGCCGCCGCGCCTTTCGGCCGATCCCGCCGCCTGGCGCGCTGCCTGGGATGCCGTGCGTGACGGCACGGCCGAAGCCGCCGAGGCGACGCGGCGCCTGCAACTCGAACGCCGCACCGCGGAACAGGGGCGGGAGGCATTGAAGGCCGAACTCGCCACCTTGGGTGGACCACCCCCGGGAGCGCTGGAGATCGCCGTCAGCGTCCAGGCGTCGGCGCCGACGCGCCTTGACCTTGAGATCACCTACCAGATCGGCGGCGCCCGCTGGCTGCCCGTCTATGAGGTCCGGCTCGACAGCCAGGCCGCGCGCGTCGCCCTGCGGCAGGAAGCGATCGTCGCCCAGACGAGTGGCGAGGACTGGACCGATGTGGCCTTGACCCTGTCGACCGCCCGGCCGGCGGAAGGCACCGCGGCGCCGAGCCTGTCGCCCTGGCGCATCGCCCTGGTCGATCCGGCGCGGCTGGAGCGTGAACGCCTGGCACGCGACAGCGTGGTCGGCGGTGTCGCCACCCGCGGCGCGGTTCCCGCGCCTGCATCGGCGCCGCAGCCGCTCGTCGAACAGCAAGCGCCCCGGCAGCAGGCGCAGGCGGTGGCTGCCACGGTGCAGGCGGCGGGCTTCGCGGTGGAATACGTGATCCCCGGCCGTGCGACGGTGCGCGCCGACGGGTCCGAACGCCGCGTGCGCATCGCCGACCTGGCGGCGGACGCCACCGTCTCGGCCTTCGCCGTGCCACGGCTGGCGCCGCGGGCCTTCCTGCGGGCGCGTTTCGCCCATGCCTCTGCCGCGCCGACCCTGCCCGGGGTCGCGTCGTTGCATCTCGATGGCGTCTTCGTCGGCCGCACCTCCCTGCCGCTGCTGCGCGCGGGGGAGGAGATCTCGCTTGCCTTCGGCGCCGATGACCGCATTCGCGTTGCCTATGAACCCCAGGCGCGGCGCCGCGCCCAGGAGGGCAGCCTGCTGACCGGCCGCACCAGCACCGAGAATTTCGAGGCGCTGATCACGCTGCGCAGCTTCCATGCGCGGCCGATCGAGGTCACGATACAGGATCAGCTACCCGTGTCCTCCGACGCGGATCTGACGGTCGCGATGCAGGCCGACCCGGCGCCGAGCGCGCGCGATGTTGATGACCGCCCAGGCGTGGTCGCCTGGACCATGACGCTGGCCCCGCAGCAGGAGCGCCGCATCCGCTTCGGCTATACGGTGACGGCACCGCGCGACCGGCAGGTGCAGGGCCTTCCGGGGCGCTGATCCCGGCGCAGATCATGGCACATGAGACACTTAACCAAATTTCGGTTAAGTGTCTTATTGCATTGCAATAGAAGGATTTTCGGCGGCCCCGGCTTGCGAATTTCGCTGTCTGGCGCCTAATAGGCGGCAGACAGCCTTCCCGAGGGAGACGCCGCATGGCCCAGGCCACGGAGACCACCACCAAGCGCCGCGGGAAGGGGAAGGAGCCGCCGATAGCGCGGGCGGATCTTCTCAGGGCCTATCGCGACATGCTGCTGATCCGGCGCTTCGAGGAGAAGGCCGGCCAGCTCTACGGCATGGGCCTGATCGGCGGCTTCTGCCACCTCTACATCGGCCAGGAAGCGGTCGTGGTCGGCATGCAGATGTGCCTCAAGGAGGGTGACCAGGTCATCACCTCCTATCGCGACCACGGGCACATGCTCGCCACCGGGATGGAAGCGCGCGGCGTCATGGCGGAGCTGACCGGGCGCATCGGCGGCTACTCCAAGGGCAAGGGCGGGAGCATGCACATGTTCTCCCGCGAGAAGGGCTTCTACGGGGGCCACGGCATCGTCGGCGCGCAGGTGTCGCTCGGCGCTGGCCTCGCCTTTGCCAACTGGTACCGCCAGGACGGCCGCGTGGCCGTGGCCTATTTCGGGGAAGGCGCATCGAACCAGGGGCAGGTCTATGAGAGCCTGAACCTGTCGGCGCTGTTCAAGCTGCCCTGCATCTTCATCATCGAGAACAACAAATACGGCATGGGCACCTCGGTCGAGCGTGCCTCGGCCTCGCGCGACCTGTCGCAGAACGGCGCGGCCTGGGGCATTCCGGGCGAGCAGGTGAACGGCATGGACGTGATCGCCGTGCGCGAGGCCGGCGAGCGCGCCGTTGCCCACTGCCGCGCCGGCAAGGGCCCGTACCTGCTGGAGATGAAGACCTACCGCTATCGCGGCCATTCCATGTCCGACCCCGCCAAGTACCGCACGCGGGAGGAAGTGCAGAAGATGCGCGAGACCTCCGACTGCATCGAGACGGCGCGCAAGCTGCTGGTCGATCATTTCGCCGCGACCGAGGCCGAGTTGAAGGTCATCGACGACGAGGTGAAGGCCATCGTCCAGGACAGCGCGGATTTCGCGCAGGAAAGCCCGGAGCCGCCCGAGAGCGAGCTGTGGACCGACATTCTGGTGGAGGCGCAGTGACATGGGTGCGGTGATCCTCATGCCGGCGCTCTCGCCGACCATGACCGAAGGCAAGCTGGCGCGCTGGCTGAAGAATGTCGGTGACAAGGTGAAGTCCGGCGACGTCATCGCCGAGATCGAGACCGACAAGGCGACGATGGAGGTCGAGGCGGTCGACGAAGGCACCATCACCAACATCGTGGTGCCCGAGGGCACCGAAGGTGTCGCGGTGAACAGCCCGATCGCGGAACTTGATGGCGGCGCCGGGGGGGCCGCGCAGACCATGCACGGCATCACCAACAAGAATCCGCGTGAGAATGAGATGATGATTGCCGAGAGCGGCACCAAGCAGCGTTCCGAGGTGACCGTTCCCGCCGAGCCGCGCGCCCCCGAGGCCGAGAAGGATTGGGGCCCGACGACGACCATCACGGTGCGCGAGGCGCTGCGCGATGCCATGGCCGTCGAGATGCGCGCCGACAAGGACGTGTTCCTGATCGGCGAGGAGGTCGCGCAGTACCAAGGTGCCTACAAGATCAGCCAGGGCCTGCTGGACGAATTCGGCCCGCGCCGCGTGATGGACATGCCGATCACCGAGCATGGCTTCACCGGCATGGCGGTGGGCGCGGCCTTCACGGGCCTGAAGCCGATCGTCGAGTTCATGACCTTCAACTTCTCGATGCAGGCGATCGACCAGATCATCAATTCGGCGGCCAAGACGCTCTACATGTCGGGTGGCCAACTCGGCTGCCAGATCGTCTTCCGCGGGGCCAATGGCGCGGCGTCGCGCGTCGCCGCGCAGCATTCGCAGTGCTATGCGTCCTGGTACGCGCATTGCCCTGGGCTGAAGGTGGTCGCGCCCTGGTCGGCCGCCGATGCGAAGGGCCTGCTGCGAGCCGCGATCCGCGATCCGAACCCGGTCATCTTCCTCGAGAACGAGATCATGTACGGGCATTCCTTCGAATGCCCGACCGCCGAGGATTTCGTCCTGCCGATCGGTAAGGCGAAGGTCGAGCGGCAGGGGACGGATGTCACCATCGTCGCCTTCTCGATCATGGTCGGCCTCGCCATGCAGGCGGCGGAGAAGCTCGCCGAGCAGGGCATCAGCGCGGAGGTCATCAACCTGCGCTCGCTGCGGCCGCTGGATACCGCGACCATTGCCAATTCGGTGCGCAAGACCAACCGCCTGGTGACGCTCGAGGAAGGCTGGCCCTATGCCGGCATCGGCGCCGAGGTGGCGATGCAGATCATGGAGACCTGCTTCGATCACCTCGACGCGCCGCCGGTGCGCGTGCATGGGCTCGACGTCCCGATGCCTTATGCCTCGAACCTTGAGAAGCTCGCGCTGCCCCGCCTCGAACAGGTGGTCGATGCGGCGAAAAGCGTGACCTACAAGTAAGGCGCGGGGGAACGATCCATGGCCACGAATATCCTGATGCCGGCGCTGTCCCCGACCATGACGGAGGGCAATCTCGCGCGCTGGCTGAAGAAGGAAGGCGACCGCATCAAGGCGGGCGACGTCATCGCCGAGATCGAGACCGACAAGGCGACGATGGAGGTCGAGGCCGTGGACGAGGGCATCCTCGGCAAGATCGTCGTGCCCGACGGCGCCCAGGGCGTGAAGGTGAACGACGTGATCGCGGTGCTGGTCGAGGCCGGG
>NZ_JBYCZL010000042.1:0-37411 GCF_057586215.1 Roseomonas sp. SRI_022 | reverse complement strand
GGCGCTGGCGGCGCCGGCGTGGCGGCGGCCTCCGATGCGCCGGCTCCGGCATCAGCCGCCTGGTCGTCAAACACCAGCGCGACGCTGCCGATCTCGCCGGGTTCCTCAAGCGGATCGCGCACGGGCCAGAACAGCAACGCCGCCATCACCCCGGCATGGATCAGGGCCGAGGCGACGAAGGCAAGGGCCAGCCATCGGCCGGCGTTGTCAGATGCGCCCGCCCGGTTGCTGCGTTCGGGCGCGGCGAGGATATGGTCCGCCGCCGGGCCGCGCGGCGGAACGCCCAGCACGGGTTCGCAGGAATGCCGGATGGGACCGCCCTTCGCACCCGGCGATCGCAACCGGACGATCACAGCACCAGCACGCCCTTCTGCTTCGCCTTGCCTTCAGGCTCGACATGGATGGTGATGACGGCGCTGTCGAGTTCGGCCTTCAGCGCGGCCTCGACACGGTCGCAAATGTCATGCGCTTCCCGCACCGTCATGGAACCCGGCACGACTAGGTGGAATTCCAGGAAGGTGTAGCGGCCGGCGTGGCGGGACCGCAGGTCATGCGCCTCGATCGCGCCCTCGGCCTCGGTGGCGACGATGGCACGGATGCGGTCCATCGTGGCGGGCGGCACCGCCTCGTCCATCAGCCCGCCGACGCTCTCGCGCAGCAGGCGGAAGCCGGAGAACAGGATGTTGCCCGCGGTCAGCGCCGCCAGCAGCGGGTCGAGCCACAGCATCCCGGTCAGCGCCACGAGCCCGACGCCGGCGATCACACCGGCCGAAGTCACCACATCCGACCACAGGTGATGCGCGTCGGCGACCAGCGCCGGGGACCGCACGGCCCGGCCGCGCCGCATCAGATGCGTTGCCCAGGCGCCATTGATCGCCGTCGCCACGGTCGAGATGGCAAGGCCGAGGCCCGCCTGTTCCGGCGCGCGCGGCACCAGGAAGGCGCCCCAGGCCTGGTGCAGGATCAGCATCGCCGCGACGATGATCAGCGCACCTTCAAGAACGGCGGAGAAATACTCGGCCTTGGCATGGCCATAGGGGTGGTTGGCATCGGCAGGGCGCGCGGAGAAACTGACGGCCGCCAGCGCCGCCGCGGCCGCGGCGACGTTCACGATGCTCTCCAGCGCGTCCGCCAGCAGCGCGACCGAGCCAGTCAGCCACCAGGCCACCGCCTTCAGCGCGAGCACCACAATCGCCACCACGACACTGCCGACAGCAAGCGTCGTGGCGCGGTTCATCCTGCCTTCCATCATGGGCGGGGTTTAGCCGCCCCGGCCTAGACGGAGAAGTACTTCGCGCGGGGGTGATGCAGCACGATGGCGCTGGTGGACTGTTCCGGATGGAGCTGCCACTCGTCGCTGATCGACACGCCGATCCGTTCCGCCCCCAGCAGGCGCAGCAGCGGTTCCTGGTCCTCCAGCCGCGGGCAGGCCGGGTAGCCGAAGGAGTAGCGCCCGCCGCGGTAGGATTGCTGCAGCATCCTGTCCATGTCGCGGTCGTCCTCTCCGGCGAAGCCCCATTCGGCGCGGATGCGCTTGTGGGTGTATTCGGCCATCGCCTCGGCCATCTCGACACTCAGGCCGTGCAGGTAGAGGTAGTCCTGGTAGCGGTTGTCCTCGAACCATTCGCGCGCGATGTCGGATGCCTTCTGACCCACGGTGACCACCTGCAAGCCGATCACGTCGCGATGCGCCGGACCGTCGCCGATATCGCGCACGAAGTCGGCGATGCACTCGCCGTCCTCCTTGGGCTGGCGCGGCAGGGTGAAGCGGGTCGCCTCGGTGATGCCGTCCTCCTCGAACAGGATCAGGTCGTTGCCCTGGCCGGCGCATTTCCAGTAGCCGTAGATCGCCTGCGGCTTGAGGATGTCCTGCTCCCCGGTGATGCGCAGCATGCGGGCGAGCACCGGGCGCAGTTCCTGCTTTGCCCAGCCGAGGAAGTCCTCGAGCGAGCGGCCCTGTTTCCGGAAGCCCCACTGGAACTGATACAGGCTGCGCTCGTTGATGAAGGGCACGACGGCCTTGGGCGATGCCTCGATCGTCCGCGCCCCCCAGAAGGGCGGCACGGGCGTCGTGGTCTCCGCACTGACACGCCGGCGCCGCGCCTCGGCATAGGCCACATCGACGGGCGCGAAGCCGCGCGGATCGGCCTGGCCGAGCACGCGCTTCTCATTGCGCGCCTTGCCGACGCGCTTCGCCTGCACGGCGGCGAGGTAGTCGTCGAAGCCGTTGCCGACCACCTTGTCCATCAGGTGCAGCCCGTCAAAGGCGTCCCGCGCATAAGCGACACGGCCCGTCGTGCCGTCCTTGGCGTAGGCGCGCGCGCAGTCGTCCTCGACGTAGTTGCGCGTCAGCGCCGCACCGCCGAGCATCACCGGGATGGTGAGCTCCTGGCGCGCCATTTCCTCGAGGTTCTCGCGCATCACCACGGTGGACTTCACCAGCAGCCCGGACATGCCGATGGCATGCGCGCGGTGTTCCTTCGCCGCGACCACCATGTCGGCCAACGGCACCTTGATGCCGAGGTTCACGACCTTGTAGCCGTTGTTGGTCAGGATGATGTCGACGAGGTTCTTGCCGATGTCGTGCACGTCGCCCTTGACGGTGGCGAGCACGATCGTTCCCTTCTCCTGCCCCGCCACGCGTTCCATGTGGGGTTCGAGATAGGCAACGGCGGCCTTCATCGTCTCGGCGGATTGCAGCACGAAGGGAAGCTGCATCTTGCCCGCGCCGAACAGCTCGCCCACCACCTTCATTCCGTCCAGCAGCACGTCGTTGATGATGGACAGCGGTGCAAGGCCTTTAGCGAGCGCATCGGCGAGTTCATCGTCCAGGCCCTTGCGGTCACCATCGACGATGCGGTCCTTCAGGCGGCCTTCCACCGTCTCCGCGCGCACCTTCTTCACGCTGTCGGCGGCCTTGCGGCCGGAGAAGATCTCCAGGACCTTCTGCAGCGGGTCATAACCTTCGCGGCGGCGGTCGAAGATCAGATCCTCGACGACCTGGACTTCCTCGGGCGGGATCAGGTGCAGCGGCTTGATCTTGGAGACATGCACGATGGCGCCGGTCATGCCGGCCTTCACGGCGTGGTCGAGGAACACGGAATTCAGCACATGCCGCGCGGCCGGGTTCAGACCGAAGGAGATGTTCGACAGGCCGAGAATGATCTGGATGTCGGGGAACTTCTCCCGGATCATACGGATGCCTTCCAGCGTCCATTGCCCGAGCTTGCGGTCGTCCTCATTGCCCGTGGCGATGGTGAAGGTCAGCGGATCGATCATCAGGTCCGACTGCGGCAGCCCGTGCTTGTCGCAGGCGAATTCAACCAGCCGCGTCGCGATGCGCAGCTTGTCCTCGGCGGTCTTGGCCATGCCGACTTCGTCGATGGTCAGGGCGATGACGGCGGCGCCGAACTTCTTCGCCAGGATCATGCGATCCGTCGCATGGCCCTCGCCATCCTCGAAGTTGATCGAGTTGATGATCGGCTTGCCGCCATGCAGCTTCAGCGCCGCCTCGATCACCGGCGTCTCGGTGGAATCGATCACCAGCGGGGCGTTCACGGATGAGGTGAAGCGGCGGATCACCTCGTTCATCTCGGCCATCTCGTCGCGGCCGACAAAGGCGGTGCAGATGTCGAGGCTGTTGGAGCCCTCGCCCACCTGTTCGCGCCCGATGGCGACGCAGCCGTCCCAGTCATGCGCCGCCTGGCGTTCGCGCCACGCCTTCGATCCGTTGGCGTTGCAGCGCTCGCCGATCGAGAAATATGCATTCTCCTGCCGCAGCGCGACGGAGGTGTAGAGCGAGGCGACCGAAGGCACCCAGATCGGCTTGCGCAGCACCGGCGTGGGCCGGGCCACCGACCCAGCGCGCTTGCGCAGCATCGCATCGAGTGCCGCGATATGCGGCGTCGAGGTGCCGCAGCAGCCGCCGATCAGGTTCACCCCATCCTCGGAGACAAAGCGCTCCATCCAGGATGCGAGTTCCGCCGCGCCCAGCGGGTAGTGCGTCTTGCCGTCCACCAGTTCCGGCAGCCCGGCATTGGGCTGGCAGGAGATGAGGCCCGGCCAGTTCTGCGCCAGGAAGCGGACATGCTCGGCCATCTCCTGCGGGCCAGTGGCGCAGTTCAGCCCCATCAGCGGCACGTCGAGCGAGTGGATCACCGCCGCCGCCGCGCCGATATCGGGGCCGACCAGCAGCGTGCCCGTGGTCTCGACCGTCACCTGGGCGAAGATGGGGATGTCCGACTTCGCCTCGGCCTTGGCGATCTTCGCGGCGTTGACGGCGGCCTTGATGAACAGCGTGTCCTGGTTGGTCTCGGTCAGCAGCGCATCGGCACCGCCGGCGATCAGCCCGCGGCACTGCACCAGCAGCGCCGCTTCCAGCGCGTCATAGGTGATGTTGCCGAGGCTCGGCAGCTTGGTGCCCGGCCCGATATCCCCGATCACCCAGCGGTGGCGGCCATCGGCGAAGGATTCGGCAGCCTCGCGCGCGATCTCGACGGCGTTCTTGTTCAGCTCGAAGGCGCGGTCCTCCAGCTCGAACTCGCCGAGCGTGACCGGCGACCCGCCGAAGGTATTGGTCAGCACCATGTCGGCGCCGGCCTCGTAGTAGCCGCGATGGATTTCCCGCACGACATCGGGGCGGGAGAGCACCAGCACGTCCGTGCAGTTCTCCTTGCCCCAGAAATCGCGATCCACATCGAGGTCCATCACCTGCACGCGGCTGCCCATGCCGCCGTCGCAGAGGAGAACTCGGTCGCGAAGGGCATCGAGCAGATGGGGGCGTGACATGGGGGAACCCTCAGGCAGTCAGGACGGCTTCAGGATGGGTCTTGCGTTCCGCGACCCAGAGGCGGACGGGCAGCGCGCCCGCGATGGTCAGGCTGCGCGCCGGCACGCAGCCGGTCGCACCCAGCCAGCCGGCGATCTCGGCATCGTCGAAGCCCGGCCAGCGATGGGCATGGTTGCCGAGCAGGTCGGCGCGGTCATGCGGCGCGAGATCGACGATGACCAGCACGCCGCCAGGCTTCAGCACGCGGCCGGCCTCGGCCAGCGCGGCCGCCGGATCCTCGGCGTAGTGCAGCACCATCTGCAGCGTGGCGGCATCGAAGGACCCGTCGGCGAGCGGCAGTCGGTACATATCGGCCTGCCGGACGGCGATGTGCGACATCCCGCGTTCGGCCAGCCGCGTCCGCGCCAAAGCGAGCATGTCGCGCGACGCATCGACGCCGACACCTTCTTCGATGCAGTCGGCGAGGCGTTCCAGCAGCCCACCCGTGCCGCAGCCGATATCGAGCAACCTGCCCACCCGCGCGGGCAGCGCGGCGAGCAAAGCCGCCTCGATCTCCGCCCCCGGCAGGCCGAGGGCCCGCATCTCGTCCCAATCGGCGCCGTGGCGACGGAAGGATTCCGAGGCCGCGCGGGCGCGCTCGGCCGCAAGCCGCGCCGCCGCGCGCCGGTCGGCGGCGAGCAGCGGGTCTTCCTCCGGCAAGCGGGCGAGGATCTGCCGGGCGAGATCGGCCTCGGGCGGCACCTGGAACCAGGCATTCGCACCTTCGGGCGTGCGGGCAAGCAGCCCAGCCTCGACCAGCAGCTTCAGGTGGCGCGACAGGCGCGGCTGGGACTGGCCGAGGATCGCCACGAGGTCCGACACGCACCAGGCACCGCGCGCGCAGAGCGCGAGCAGGCGCAGCCGGGTTGGCTCGGCCGCGGCGCGGAGTTGGGTGAGCAGTTCGTCCATTGCGGGCTGGACATAGTCATAAAGATATCCTTATGTCCAGTATCCGATGGTCGACGCATCCGACAGCCGCATCCCCCTCACCCGCCTCGCTGGACCAGAGGCCCTGGCCGCTTGGCTCGGCCAGGGCGGCCCGGCGGCGTTGCTGACCGACGCACCGCAGGCCGCGCCGGGCGCGGTGGCGACCGAGCGCTTCGATCCGCGTCCGCTGCACCGCTTCGGCTGCGTCTGCTGCGCCGGACGATCCGCCGCGGCAGTGGCGCTCGACCGCCTGTTCCAGGCCCGCGCTCGTGGCCGCAGCCCGTGGTTCGACCGGGTGGCAGTGCTTGCCGCAAGCCCGGTGGCCGAGGCCCAGGTTGCGACCGCGCTGCGCGAGGATGCGCTGACCCTGGCCCGCTTCCGGGACACCGAGGACCCGGCCGGCTGAACCGGATTCAGCCCGGTCGCTTCACCGCCCCGCGCGCCAAGCCATGCTGCTTGCTTGGCCCGGCACGGTCGAGGTCGAGCGGCCCGGCGAGTTGCTGCAGCGCGAGGGTGATGCGGCGCAGCAGGACTTCCTCCGGCCCAGGCATGCCTTCCTCGACGGCGACGGCAATATCGGCCGCGTCATAGGCCCAGCGTTTCAGGATCTCGATCTTCTGCTCCGGCGACAGCGCGGGGTGGGTCAGCACCGCCTCCGGGCTTGGAAAGACCGCAGGCGGGTCGAGCAAGGCGCGCTCAATGTCCGGCTCGATCGTCGGGTCGCTTGGGGGCATCGCGCCCTCCCCGAGGTTCTGGGCGGCCCCGGAGGGCCACCCTCGCCTCGGAGATGGGGCGGCGCGAGCGATGGCGCAACGAGCCTCAGTCGGGCAGGGTCTTCTCCCCTTCCCCCAGTGCCTTCTGCATCTGCACCACATCGACCCAGCGGCCGAACTTCATGCCCACCGCCTTCAGCACGCCGATCTGGCGGAAGCCGAGCGAGATGTGCAGCCCGATCGAACCGACATTCTCCGAATCGCCGATCACCGCGACCATCTGGCGGATGCCAAGGGCTTCCGCGCGGGTCAGCAACTCCGCGACCAGCGCCTTGCCGACGCCCTGGCCGCGGATGTCGTTGCGGACATAAACGGAATCTTCGGCTGTGAAGCGATAGGCCGAGCGCGGCCGGAACGGGGCGAAATAGCCAAAGCCGAGGATCAGCCCGTTCTCCTCCGCCACCAGCCAGGCGCAGCCGGCGGCCTGCACCTTGGCAATGCGCTCGGCGATGTCGGCCTCGCCCGGCGGGTCTTCCTCGAAGGTGCCGGTGCCGTGCAGGACGTGATGGGCGTAGATCGCCGTGATGGCCGGGATATCGGCCACGGTCGCATCGCGCAGGGCGAAGGTCATGCCGGCAGCCCCGCGGCGCCAGCCACCGCCTCGGCCAGACCAAGCAATGCCCGGTCGCTGCCGGGCGCACCCACCAGCGACAGCCCGACCGGTGCCCCACCGACGCGCCCGGCCGGGATCGTCACCTCCGGCAGGCCGCACAGCCCGGCAATCGCCGTCACACCCATCGACTTCTCACGCACCGCATTCTGCTCCGCCAGGCTCGCGCTCAGCAGAGGCGCCGGCGCGGGAGAGGTCGGATAGACCAGCACGGCCCCGCCGCCCAGCAGGGCGTGGATGCGCGCCTGCAACACGCGGCGGAAGGCGCGCCCGGCGGCGGCCTTGGCCGGGTCCATCGCCTTGGCCGCGGCGAACCGTTCCTTCACGCCGGGACCGAAGGCGGGGTTGGTCGCGTCGATCCAGGGGCCGAGGCTGGTCCAGGCCTCGACCGCCATGACGCAGCGGAAGGATTCGTAAAGCGTCGCCAGCCCCTCCGGCGCGGCATGGATGGACAAAGCGGGGCCGAGCAGGCGTTCCGCCGCCTCCAGCGCCGGGGCGAGGGCCGCGGCCGTCGCCGGCTCGGCATTCACCCAGGCTTCCTGCACCTTCAGCAGCGGCCCGGTCGCCGCGGTGCCGCCCGGTGGCAGCAGCACATCGCCGACGCGGCGCAGCAGGGCGGCGCGGGTCGTGAACCAGCCCGCCGTGTCATAGGCCGGGCCGAGCGGACAGGCGCCGGTCAGGCTGACCGCGCCCCAGGACGGGCGGATGCCGTAGAGACCGCAATAGGATGCCGGGATGCGCACCGAGCCGCCGGTGTCCGATCCCATGGCGACATCGACGATCCCCGCCGCCACCGCCGCCGCCGAACCGCAGGACGATCCGCCCGGGAAGCGGTCCGGCGCGGCAGGGTTGGTCGGCGTGCCGTGCCAGACATTCTCCCCCGTCAGGCCATAGGCGAGTTCGACCGTCTTGGTCTTGCCCACCAAACGCGCGCCGGCTTCGAGCAGCGCGGTGACGACGGCCGCATCGCCGGTCGCCGCCGGATGGGTGCGCGCCCAGTCTGGATTGCCGTAGCCCGTGACGTCACCCGCCGTGTCGTAGAGATCCTTGACCGCGAAGGTCAGCCCGGCGAGCGGGCCCGTCGCCGCGCCCGCACGTTCCGTCCGCGGGCCGGGAATGAAGGCCCCCACGGGGTCATCGACCATGTCGTGCACTCCAGCGCATTCGAGGCGAAGCGTGGAGCAGCGGCGGCGCGCTGACAACAGCAGCGCGCCGCTTGGGGTGTTGGTTTGGCCGGGCCGATTCAGATCTCCGGGCCTCGCGGCCCTTCGATCATCGGGCCGTTCGTCCGGCCGGGCCGATTCAGATCTCCGGGCCGTGCGGCCCTTCGATCATCGGGCCGGCGTCACCGCGCGCGCAGGAACTCCGGCACGCGCAGCAGAATGAACTCGTTGTCGTCGGCGCGCGTCAGGTGGCGGCCGGCGCTGAAGGGCAGGTTGTTGTCGTTGGCGACGATGATGTGGTCGGCATCGACCATCGCCACGTCCTCGATCGTGAAGAATGGGAAGCTGAAGCGGTCGTCGGGCGCGCCCGCCGGACGGTCGCCGCGCTGCCGCGCGAGGTTCTGCGGATCGCGGATCGCCATCAGGTCGATATGGCCGATCTTGCGCACGAAGCCCTCGGCGTCGGTGTCGCCGAGATCGACCAGGTAGATGCGCTTGTGCCGCGCCGGGGCCGGGAAGCAGGGGCGCTCGGTCGTGGATTGCTGCCCCTGCGCGCAGGCGAGGCCGGGGTCGCCTTCACCGTTGTCGCGTTCGATGATCAGCGCGCGGCGGTCGTCGATCATGTTGAAGTCGCCGATCGCCGTGGCACCCGCTTCCAGCCGGTAGCGCATGGTCCGCCCGGTCCAGGCCGCGCGCGCCGTGTCGAATTCCAGGATGCGGAGGAAGGCGCCCTCGGCCTGGTCGGAATTCGGCGCGAAGATCGGCTGTTCGAGCAGCGCGAAAAGCCGCGATCCATCCGGCGAGGCCGCCATGCCCTCATACCCACCGGAGCGGCGCACCCGAAACGGCACGCCCTGGGTGGGTGTCGCCGGCACCGAGAAGGCGGGATTGTCGGGCGAGCGCAGCGGCTGGCCGTCCAGCATCGTCTCGACCACGCGCAGCACGCGGCCCTCGGCATCCACATGCAGCAGGAAGGGCCCGAACTCCTCGCCGATCCAGAAGGAGCCATCAGCCATGGGCTGGATGCTCTCCGGGTCGAAATCGGCGCCGGTCAGGTAACGCGTGGCCGTCGCATCGGTGACGATGTGGAAGGGGATCACGCGGTTCGGATCGGACAGGAAGGTGGTGCGTTCCACCGCCACCTGGCCGGTGCGGAAATCCGGCCGCACCTTGTGGAACATCAGCAGCGCGTCGGGGCTGTTGCGGCGATTGCCGAAGCCGTTGTCGGTCAGCACCCAATAGGCGCCGGGTTCGTTGGCCACCGGCTTGATGCCGGAGAAGCCCTGCACCGGCTGGCCGCGGAAGGGCAGCATCAGCCCGGTGCGGCGATTGCCATAGGTCGGACCGGTGTCGCCCGGCACACTGCCGACCTGCTCATTGCGCGTATTGCCCGCACCGGTGAAGCGGCCCGAGACGGCGAAGCCCGGCGGGGCGTCCTCCGGCGGCGCGGTGAAGGTCGCGGCGGGCAGGATGGCGTGGCCGGCGAGCGTCGCCTCGAAACGCTGGTCGGCCAACGCCGGGCCGGCGGCCAGCAAGGCAGTGGCAAGGAGAAGTCGGCGCATGGGGCCCCCGTTGGTGCGTGACGGGGGCGGCCTCTACAGGGCAGCGATTGCGCGCGCGTGACGCAATGGTTGCCGCTTCGCGACAGGCGCCGGGATCGGTCGCGTCAGGTCAGGTTTAGCAGCGCCGCCTTCGTCGTCAGCGCCACCAGCATGGCCACGACCAGCGCCGGCCCCATGCCGAGGCGCTGGGCCAGCACGAAGGTGATCGTGCCGAAGATGAAGGCCCAGCTCACGATTTCGCCCAGGCTCGGATCGGGCATTGCGGTTACTCCCGCGTGGACATTTCCGAGTTGTCATATATCAGAAATGTCGCGGGATTGCCAGGAAATCGCGGTGCTTCCTCAGGCTCGGAAGGCCGAAAGGCTGCGCCGCGGTCGCCCGTCCGGGCCCCAATTCGCCGAATCGAGCCAACCAGCGATGGCATCCCGGCGGGACGGCCATTCATCCTCGAGGATCGAGAACCAGGCCGTGCTGCGCCGCCGCCCCTTGACCACCAGCAGGTCGCGCAGCGTGCCCTCATAGGTGAAGCCCAGCCGATCCGCGGCGCGGCGCGACGGCATGTTGAGCGCGTTGCATTTCCAGGTCAGGCGCCGGTAGCCGAGGTCGTCCATGGCGTGGCGCATCAGCAGGAACATCGCCTCGGTCGCCGCGCGGGACCGCTGCATGCGCGGGGAGAACCAGATGTTGCCGATCTCGATATGCGCGTGCGCCGGGAACATCTCCATCAGCGTCAGCCAGCCATCGGCGGTGCCGGTGACGTGCGGGCGGACCGCCCAGGCCATGGGGTCATGGGTGGCGGCGAAGGCGGCGACATGGCTCTGCATCGCTGCCTCCGTCGCGAAAGGCCCGGCACCGAGATAGGCCCAGGACGCCTCGGCCGGCTGGCCCTGCGCGGCGCGGAACAGTTCCGGCGCGTGCCGCACATGCAGCGGTTCGAGGTCGACCGAGGCGCCGCGATGTGGCACGCGGGCCGGCAGCGGCCGCGGCGTCGTGTCCACCTTGGGGCCAAGGGGCGGGTTGGTCTCGGGATCGACGGGGATCCCCGGGGGCAGGTCCTGCATGGGTGCCAGGAAAGCCCCGCGCTTGTGAAAGCACAAGGATGGTGCAGCATTCCCGTTGCTTACCTGTTGCGAAACCTGCCGCAGCGCAGCACAAAGCCCCCGCCATGAACGATGCCGCCATGCCCGCCGCCGCCCCTGTCATCCCCGCCGCCTATTTCGGCGAGCGTGTGACCTGGGTCCATCACTGGACGGATCGCCTGTTCTCCTTCCGCTGTACGCGGGATGCGACATTCCGCTTCCGTGCCGGCGAATTCGCCATGATCGGGCTGATGGTGAACGGCAAGCCGCTGGTGCGTGCCTATTCCATGGCGAGCCCGACCTGGGACGAGGAACTCGAATTCCTCTCGATCAAGGTGCAGGAGGGGCCGCTGACCTCGCGGCTGCAGCATCTCGCGGTCGGCGACACGGTGCTGATCGGGCGCAAGCCGACAGGCACGCTGGTGACCGACAACCTCAAGCCCGGCCGAACGCTGTGGCTGCTGGCGACCGGGACGGGCCTCGCCCCCTTCCTGTCCCTGACGCGCGAGCCGGATGTCTATGAGCGCTACGAGACCGTCGTGGTCGCCCACACGGTGCGCGAGGTGAAGGAGCTGGCGCACCGCGAACTGTTCGAGCGGGACCTGCCGGCCCATGAATTCCTCGGCGAGATCGTGGCGGGCAAGCTGCGCTACTATCCCTCGGTCACGCGCGAGCCGTTCCGCCACCAGGGTCGCATCACCACGCTGATCGAATCGGGGCGCATCTTCGCCGATCTCGGCCTGCCCGGGCTCAACCCGGAGCATGACCGGGTGATGCTCTGCGGGTCGGAGGCGATGAACCGCGACGTCAAGGCGCTGCTCGAAGCGCGTGGCTTCGAGGAAGGCGCGAACAACGCGCCGGGAACCTACGTGGTCGAAAAAGCCTTTGTGACCAAGTAAAAGCCAAGTGCAACCGCCCCGAGATGCGGGCGGTTGAAGCAAGTCCCGGCGGTTGTGCGGCCGGGCGCGGAACGTTGCGCAGGCCCCGCCGAGGTCTGGCACGGCTGTCACCATCACCGGAAAATCGGCGCCGTCCCCTTGCAGACGCTTGCGTTGTGTCAAGGCGTCAGGCGCAAATGGCGTGTTGGAACTGCCCGACAGGGCAGATGCCGGCGTTCCGGCGGGGGCGCGTGTGCCTCCGGCCGGGTGCGCGACAATAACCGGAACACAACCCGGCGCGGCCGGAGGGGAGGCATGATGAGTTCGACAACGCTGGGGACGGAGTCCGCAGTCCGCCCGATGACGAAGGAGGAGCGGAAGGTCATCGTGGCCTCCTCGCTCGGCACGGTGTTCGAGTGGTACGACTTCTACCTGTATGGCTCGCTGGCGGCGATCATCGGCGCCAACTTCTTCTCGCAATACCCCGAGGCGACGCGGAACATCTTCGCGCTCTTCGCCTTCGCCGCGGGCTTCCTCGTGCGCCCCTTCGGCGCGCTGGTCTTCGGCCGGCTCGGCGACATGGTGGGGCGCAAATACACCTTCCTCATCACCATCGTCATCATGGGCTCCTCGACCTTCCTGGTCGGCATCCTGCCCACCTCGGAGTCCATTGGCTTCGTCGCGCCGATCGTGCTGATCGTGCTGCGCCTGCTGCAAGGCCTGGCGCTCGGTGGTGAGTACGGCGGTGCCGCGACCTATGTGGCGGAACACGCGCCGCAGGGCCGGCGTGGCTTCTACACCTCCTTCATCCAGATCACCGCGACGGCGGGCCTGTTCCTGTCGCTGCTGGTGATCCTGTTCACGCAGCAGATCGTGGGGGCGGATAATTTCCGCGCATGGGGCTGGCGCATCCCCTTCCTGCTCTCGATCTTCCTGCTCGCCATCTCGGTCTGGATCCGGCTGCAGATGGAAGAAAGCCCAGCCTTCCAGCGCATGAAGGCGGAAGGCACGCATTCCAAGGCGCCAATCTCGGAAGCCTTCTTCCAGTGGAAGAACGCCAAGGTCGCGCTGTTCGCCCTGCTCGGCCTCGTCGCCGGCCAGGCGGTGGTCTGGTACACGGGCCAGTTCTACGCCCTGTTCTTCCTCGGCTCCGTGCTGAAGGTCGATCCCTTCACCACCAACATGCTGATCGCCTGGTCGCTGCTGCTGGGGTCGGGCGGCTTCGTGTTCTTCGGCTGGCTGTCCGACAAGATCGGGCGCAAGCCGATCATCCTCGGCGGCTGCCTGATCGCGGCCCTTACCTACTTCCCGCTGTTCAAGCTGATGAGCGCGGAGGCCAATCCGGACCTGCACCGCGCGCACCAGACCATCCAGGTGCAGGTCACGACCGATCCGGCGTTGTGCTCCTTCCAGTTCAACCCGGTCGGCACGCTGCAATTCACCGCGGCTTGCGACATCGCCAAGGCGGCGCTCGCCCGCGCCTCGGTCAACTACTCGGTGGTGGCGGCCCCGGCGGGCACGCATGGCGCCACCATCCGGATCGGCGATCGGGCGGTCCAGGCACCGGCCCTGCTTGACATGGCCCCGGCCGAACGCGGGCCGGCGACGGCGCGCTTCAACCAGGAACTCGCGGCCGCGCTGACCGCCGCGGGCTATCCGGCGGCGTCCAACCCCTCGGTCGTGAAGATGTCGTCGCCCTTCGACATCTTCCGCGAGCAACCGGCGGTGCTGATCGGCATCCTGACGCTGCTCGTGATCTACGTGACGATGGTCTACGGGCCGATCGCGGCGGCGCTGGTGGAACTGTTCCCCACCCGCATCCGGTACACCTCGATGTCGCTGCCCTATCACATCGGCAATGGCTGGTTCGGCGGCCTGCTGCCGGCGACATCCTTCGCCATGATCGCACAGACCGGCGACGTCTATTTCGGCCTGTGGTACCCGATCGTGATCGCCCTGATGACCGTCGTGATCGGCCTGTTCTTCGTGCCCGAGACGAAGGACCGGGATATCTATGCGGGCGACAGCGTGCGTCACTGATCGCTGATCTTGGATGGCCCCGTGAGGGGCGACGGAGAGCGGCGTCCATTTGGGCGCCGCTTTCTTTTTTTGCGCGATCGGATGACCGGCAGTGAGGACCTGATGGCGCTGCTGAAGGGTCGCACCCGGACCAATCGGGGCCTCCGACCTCATCTTCCGCCGAGGCCGGGGTGGCAGCACTCACGTCCCTGGCACACGCATTGCGACGCTGCACGGCATCCCAGGAGCCGCCGATGCCCCGCACCATCACCCTGCCCGCCCGCCCGGAACCGCTGACCGTCTCCGTCGCGGAAACCGCCCTCATCATCGTCGACATGCAGAACGCCTACCTCTCGAAGGGCGGCTACATCGACCTGGTCGGCTTCGACGTCTCCGGCGCGCCGCCGGTGATCGAGGAGACCGCCCGCATCGCCGATGCCTGCCGCGCCGCCGGCATCCCCGTCATCTACCTCCAGAACGGCTTTTCCCCGGATCAGCGCGAGGCCCCACCCTCCGCCCCCGTCTGGCACAAGTCGAACGCGCTGAAATTCATGCGCGCGAATGAGGCCTTTGCCGGCAAACTCATCACCCACGGCACCTGGGATCACGAGATCGTCACGGAACTCACCCCGCAGCCGGGCGACATCGTCGTGCCGAAGGCGCGCTATTCCGGCTTCGCCGGCACGGTGCTGGAGCAGGTGCTGGCATCACGGCGCATCCGCACCCTGCTGGTTTGCGGCGTCGCCAGCAATGTCTGCGTCGAGAGCACCATCCGCGACGCCTACCACCGCGAATTCTTCCCGGTGATGCTGGTGGACGCGACCATGGGCGCCGGGCCGGGGACGCAGGAAGCGACGGAATTCAATGTGGAGAAGTTCTTCGGCTGGCTCAGCACCGGGGCGGAGGTGCGCGCCGCGCTGGGGAGCAACGCGGGGGAGTGAACTCCCCCGCTCCCCCTCCTTCTCTTGTCTGTCACCAGGGCGCGCCGGCGCGACGGGCATAGCCCATCCCGGCAGGGTGCCAAAGAAATCGCATTCCAAAGGCCCGCTGGCCTTTGGCGGGGTGAGGTTCGGAGAGGGGCAGAGCCCCTCTCCGCACGCGTCACCCAGGCGGATCGAAAGCCCGGATCGGCGGCAGGTTGCCGGTGAACAGCTCGACCTCGACGCTCGTCAATTGCCCCGTGCAGCCCTGCGCCAGCGACGATGTGCCCACATCCCGCGTCAGCACATTCGGATTGCCATGGACGCAGAGCGCCATCTCCTCCTGCGGGTCCTCCGGGTCGTACCAGGCCCCGGTCGGCAACTGCACCACGCCCGCGCGCACGTCGTCGGACACCGCGGCCGTCGCAAGGCAGGCGCCCCGCGTATTGAACAACCGCACGATGTCGCCATCCGCGATGCCGCGCGACGATGCATCGGACGGATGGATACGCATCACCTCCCGCCCGCGCCGCTTCATCGCGCTGCTGTGCCCGCCGAAGTCGAACTGGCTGTGCAGCCGGCTCGCCGGCTGGTTCGCCACCAGCCATAACGGCCGCCCCGCGGCCGGCGCGTCCGCAGGCGCCAGCCATGCCGGATGCCCCGGGCAATCGGCATAGCCGAAGCCCGCGATGGTCTCCGAGGAAAGCTGGATCTTCCCCGTCCGCGTCGGCAGCGGCGCGCCCTCAGGATCGTCGCGGAAGGCGCGAATGATGCCGCCATCGTCGTCGTCCTGCGGCAGGGTGAGGTAGCCCTCCTCCCAGAACGCGTCGAAATCCGGCGCCGGCAGACCCTTCTCGGCCAGCCCCTGCTGCGTCGGCGCATAGAGGTGACGCAGCCAAGCCCGCGTGTCGCGGCCCTCGGTGAAGGCGTCCCGCTTGCCCAGCCGCTCGGCGAGGTCGGCGAAGATGTCGTAGTCGTCGCGCGCCTGCGCGAAGGGCTCGACGACGCGATGCATCGCGACCATCAGCGGGTCGGTCGGCGCGGCGCCTATATCCTCCCGCTCCAGCGTCATCGTCGTCGGCAGCACGATGTCGGCATGGCGCGCGGTCGCGGTCCAGGCGATCTCGTGCACCACCAGCGTCTCGACCGCTGCGAAGGCGCGGCGCAGCCGGTTCAGGTCCTGGTGGTGATGGAAGGGGTTGCCCCCGGCCCAATAGACCAGCCGGATGTCGGGATACGCCATCCGCTTCCCGTCATAGTCGAAGGGCGCGCCGGGGTTCAGCAGCATGTCGGAGATGCGCGCGACCGGGATGTAGGCGCCCACGCCGTTCTTCCCCTGCGGCAATGCGGCGGACGGCACCGCATTGTGCCGCTTGCCGTAATGCGCGATCGACCCGAGCGCATAGTTGAACCCGCCGCCCGGCAGCCCGTGCTGGCCGAGCATCGCCGCCAGCACGCCGCCCATCCATACCGGCTGCTCGCCATGCTCGGCGCGCTGCAGTGAATGCGCCATGGCGATGAGCGAGCGCTTGCCGGCCATCCGCCGCGCCAGCCCCGCGATGGTCTCGGCCGGCAGGCCGCAGATCGCCGCGGCCCAGTCGGCCGTCTTCGGCACGCCGTCGGACCGCCCGGTCAGATAGGCCTCGAACATCTCCCAGCCGGTGCAGTAACGCTCGATGAAGGCGGCGTCGTGCAGCCCTTCGTTCAGCAGCGTATGCGCCATGCCGAGCATCATCGCCGCATCCGTGTTCGGCACCGGCGCCAGCCATTCGGCCTTGCATTCCGCCGGCAGGTCGTCCCGCACCGGGGAGACGTTGACGAAGACGCAGCCGCGCTTCGCCGCCGCCGCCATCGACCCGCGCTCGACATGGGCGGAGACGCCGCCGCTCGCCACCGCCGAGTTCTTCAGCGCCATGCCGCCGAAGGCGACGCAGATCTCGGTGTGCTCGACGATCTGCTCCCAGGTGACGTTGCGGCGTGTCACCGCCTCCATCGGCCCGAGGAAATGCGGCAGGATCACCGCCGACGCGCCGGCCGAGTAGGAATTGACCGACTTCACATAGCCGCCGAGCGTCGTGTTCAGGAAGCGATGCACCTGGGATTGCGCGTGATGGAAGCGCCCGGCCGAGGACCAGCCATAGGAGCCGCCGAACACCGCGCCCGGCCCATGCGTGTCCCGCACGCGGGCGAGTTCGCCGGCCAGCAGGTCCAGCACCTTGTCCCAGGGCATGGGGATGAACTCGTCGCGCCCGCGCCGGTCGCTCTTGCCTGGCCCATTCTCCAGCCAGCCCCGGCGGACCATCGGCTCGGCGACCCGCGCCCGGTGGCGGATCGCCTCGGGGAAGTTCTGCAGGATGGGGTTGGGGTCCGGGTCCCCCGGATGGGGCTCCACCACCAGCCGCCCGTCCCGCCATCCGGCGGAGAACACGCCCCAATGGGAGGAATGGGGCTTCAAGCGGGGGGGTGCGTTCATCTCAACTTCCGGATCGTCCCGCGATGGCGCCGGCCATGCGCTTCAGACCGACGAATTGTTGCCGCAACCATCCCCCGGTGACCAGGGCCTGCGGCGCCTCCGGGTCGCCGGTCTCGGGGAACACGTCGCGGCGGAAATCCGCCGTGCCGAAGATCCAGTCCCAGATCGGCAGCAGCACGGCGTAGTTCTTGCCGTGATCCGCGGTGGACAACACCCCGTGATGCAGCCGGTGGAAGCGCGGGGAGACCAGCAGGCGTTCCCCGATCCGCCCGAAGGACAGGCGCACATTCGCGTGCGACAGGCTCTCGGCGAGGCGCGTGATCAGCACCAGCAATGGGAACTGCCCCGGCGGCACGCCGATCAGCAGCGCGATGGCGCCGAACCACAGCGCGCCGATCACCTCGTCCAGGATGTGGTTCCGGTCATCCGTCCAGAAGGTCATCTGACGCTGCGCGTGGTGGATGGAATGCAGCGCCCACCACCAGCGGAAGGAATGCTGGAAGCGGTGCCGCCAATATTCGCCGAAATCCAGGATCACCACATACAGGAAGAAGCTCAGCAGCGGGTGGTCGCGCAGCGCCGGAACCAGGTTCTCGAGCGTCGGCGGCACGAAGCCGCTGGCGGCCACCGTCCCTTCCCACCAGGCGCTCAGCGAATTCAACAAAACGAAGGCGATCAGCGGCAGCAGGCCGAGCCGCGTCAGTAGCGTGTAGACGATATCAGTGCGGATGGCGCGCCGGTCGGTGACCGGTTCGACCGGCCGCCAGGCTTCGAGCGGCCGGCAGATCGCATAGACAACGGCGATGGAGAACACGCCGAACAGACCGAACTCGATCCAGTCCACCGCATCCTCGGCCCAGTCCATCAGGCCGAGCTCGTACATGACGGGCTGCACGAAAATCTCGAAGATCCAGGCCGTCAGGTCATCGAGGGCGCGGGTGAAGGACTCGGTCATGGTGGGCAGACTCTAGCGCCGGCCGGTGGCCGGCAAGGTGGCGAAACAGAAGCCGCGGGACTGGAGGCCGGCGATCACTTCCTCCAGCACATTGGCGTAGGGGTCGCGGCGCGAGCGGATGCCCCAGTGCATCACCAGCACCTCCTCATCGCGAACGGTTCGGATCGCGCGGGCGGCGAGCGCCTGGTTCGGGTTCGTCTCGCTCGGCAACTCGTCGCCGAGGAAGCCGTTGGCGGTCCAGCCCTGGTGGTGCAGGCCGCAGGCCTCGGCCATGCGGATCGCGCCGGGCGTGGTGATGCCCCCTGGTGCGCGCCACAACGGCAGCACCACCGCATTGGGGGCCACGGCGCGCAAGCGCTCGATCGGCTCGGCAAGTTCGCGGCACATCGCGGCCTGGTCGAGCACCGTCTCGCCTTCTCGGGTCCGGGAGACGTAGCGGGTGCGCCCAGGCCCGGCATCGCCACGGAAATACCAGTGGCGGTCGGTATGGGTCGCGAAGACGTGGCCTTCGGCGACACGGGCGCGCCAAAAGGCGGCCCAGCCGGGGCCGAGGCTGCGTTCCCCGGTGAAGGTTGGCTCATTGGCGACGAACAAGGTCGCCCGGACGTTGCGGCGCTTCAGGATCTCGGCGATCCGCTCCGCCTCCCGCCCCCAACCGGTGTCGATGGTCAGGTAGACCGTGCCAGCCGGGCAGGACGGCGCGCCAAGCTGTGCGGCGGCCGGCAGGGCGAACAGCGCCAGGGCCAGAGCAGCGGCGAGGCGCGCGCCCCGCCTAGGAAGCGGCACGGGGGATCTGGGTTTCGGCGCGACGCGGCTGGATGAAGATGCCGTGGGGGCTGCGTCCGACGCGGATCGTCTCGAACTCCCCGGTGCGCGGATCCACCCGCGCGATCCGCCCGGCCCAGCGCAGCGTCGCCCACAGCCGCCCATCCGGGTCGAAGGCGATGCAATCCGGCCCACCCGGCAGTTCGATGATGCGCCGCACGTCGAGCGTGGAGGGATCGATCTCCGCCAGCCGGCTCTGCACCCGGCTGGTGGCCCACAGCGCGCGGCCGTCCGGCTGGATGAAGACGGTATGCGCGCCGCGTCCGACGGGGATCTGGCGCTCGATCGCCTTCGTCTCGGGATCCATCACCGCGAAGTGGTCGGCCCCCATGATGCCGATGATCAGCTTGCCGCGATGCCAGACGATGCCGGCCGGCTCGCGCCCCACCGGCACTTCCCACAGCACTTCCCGTGTTTCGAGGCTGACGGCGCCGACCGTCCCGCTGCCCTGCAGGGTGACGTAGACGACCTTGCCATCGGGGCGGAACGCCATGTGGGACGGCTTGTCCGGCATGCGCAACCGCGCCAGCAGCGTCAGGCTCCGCGCCTCATAGACGTCGACCTGGTTGCGCCGCAGGCTGCAGATGACGAGGTGCCGGCCATCGGGCGAGAAGTCGAGGTGATAGGGGTTGGAGATGCGCTCGCGCCGGCGCACTTCGCCCGTCGCCGGGTCGACGAAGAGGATCTCGTTCCCGCCGGAATCCGCGATCAGCAGGTCGCGCCCGTCGGGCGACATGACCAAGTGGTGCACCTCCCGCAGGGCGGGGATGCGGCGCACTTCCTGGCGCGTGAAGGCGTCGAGCACCTGGATGCTCGAATCCCCCGAATTGAGGACATAGATCAGGTCCGCCGCCGCCGGACGGGCCAGCAGCAGCAAGGGGGTGCTCAGCAGAAGGGCGCGACGGCGCATGGTTGACCTACGGGGCGTTCGTGACGGCCAAGGGGGGCGGCCGACGGCCGGAAACTGCGCCGCGCCGCCGCGCGACGCAAGCACGGAGTCAACCCGGTCACGGGTCCATGATCCGGATCAAGAACGCTCCCGCCGTGGTGGTAGAGCGGCCTGTTCATTCAACCAACTTCATCGCCATGGGGCTGGAAAGCCATGGCCACCCCATTCATGCAGAAGCGCTGCCCGGTCGGTGCCGGCCCGTCCGAAAAGACGTGGCCGAGATGGCCCCCGCACCGCGCGCAATGGACCTCGATCCGCGTCATGAGCAGGGAACGGTCGGTGGCGGTGCCGACGGCGCCCTCGATCGGCGCGAAGAAGGACGGCCAGCCGGTGCCGCTCTCATACTTGGTGCCCTGGTCGAACAGCGGTGAGCCGCAGCCGGCGCAGGTGAAGGTGCCGGCGCGCTTCTCGGCGTTGAGCGGCGAGGTGCCGGGTCGTTCGGTGCCGTGCTGGCGCAGCACGCGAAAGGCCTCGGGCGAAAGCGCCGCGCGCCATTCGGCGTCGGTGCGGGTATCGGGAAAGGTCTGGGCGGGCTTGGTGTCGCGCTTGAACAGCATCGGCGTGCCTTCCCTTCCATTTGGATTGCGTCGCGTCACGGCGCCCATCCTGCGCGCTCCGCCCGGCGCCAAGTCCCGGCATTCCAAAGGCCACTGGCCTCTGGTGGGGTGGTCTGGAGGGGCAAGGCCCCTCCAATTCCTGCCTTCCCCGGGCCTACGCTGCCGGCCGCTTCACGCGTTCCGCGAACACCTTGCGGAACTTCAGCACCTTCGGTGCCACCACGGCGCGGCAATAGCCGGACCACGGATTGCGGGCGAAGTAGTCGTGATGTTCGGGCTCGGCCGGCCAGAAGGGCACCTCCGGCAGGACCTCCGTCACCAGCGCCCCATCCCATATGCCGGCCTTCGCCACTTCCTCCATCACCGCCTGCGCGGTCGCCGCCTGGGCGTCGGAATGGGTGAAGATGACGGAACGGTATTGCGGCCCGACATCGGCGCCCTGCCGATCCTTGGTGGTGGGGTCGTGGATGGTGAAGAAAACGCGCAGCAGGTCGGCATAGGACAATTCGGCCGGGTCGAAGACCACGCGCACCACTTCCGCATGCCCGGTCTTCTTGCCGCAGACCTCCTCATAGGTCGGGTTTTCGACATGCCCACCGGCATAGCCGGACATCACCGAGACCACGCCGCGCAGTTCCTTGTACACGGCCTCGAGGCACCAGAAGCAGCCGCCGCCGAGGGTCGCGGCCTCATGTCCCGCCTGAGCGATCATTGCATTCTCCTTTGGTCGCGCTGTGCTTTCGCCATGTGGGGACGAAAGGTCACGCGAGGAAGACGAAATCACCCGCAAGCAGCGCCACCTTCGCCACCCCGGCCAGTTGCACGGAATCCCCCGAGGCCAGGTCAAGGATCGCCCCGCCAGCGCCCTGCCGGGTCGCGGCCATCAACGCCTCGAACCCCGAAAAGCCGAAGCCCTGCAGCAGGATGCGGTCCTGCCCGGGCGTGAAGTCCGCAACCGCATCCAGCCCCGATCCTGGCGCGAAGAAGAAGGCGTCGCGGCCCGCCTCGCCGAACAGGATGTCGGTGCCGCCCCCGCCCACCAGCGTGTCGTTGCCCTCCCGCCCCAGCAGCGTCTCGTCGCGGGCGGACCCGGTGACGCGGTTGGAGGCCGCATTGCCGATCCCGGTCGTCGCGCCGTCCAGGATCAGTTCCTCGACCTCGGCGGACAGGGTGAAGGAACCGCTGCCGCGGGCGATGACGCGGTCCCAGCCCTGGCCTGACTGTTCGACAACGCCGTCATTCGCCTGGGATGCGATGAAGGTGTCGTTGCCGAGCCCGCCATACATGACGTCGTAGCCGGCGCCACCGTCGAGCCAGTCATCCCCCGACCCGCCGCGCAGCACGTCGGTCGCGGTATCCTCACCGCCGAGCAGCGTGTCATTCCCGGCATCACCGTTGAGGTTGTCGCGCCCGGCCCCACCGTCCAGCGTGTCGTTGCCGTCGCCACCATAGGCGATGTCGTTACCGGCCTCGCCGAGGATACGGTCGTCACCGGCGCGGCCCTGCAACCGATCGGCACCGCCGCCGCCCCAGAGCGTGTCGTTGCCGTCCCGTCCGATCAGTAGGTTGGCGCCATCGTTGCCGACCATCCGGTCGTCGCCCGCGGTGCCGATGCCGAAGCGGTCCCCCGCGCCAGCGACCAGGACGAACCACTCCATATTGGCGCGCATGTACCAGGACGCCGTCGAGAAGACGCTGTCCTCTCCCGCACCGGCGGCCTCGAACACCACCTGATTCGACAGGCCGATCTCATAACGGTCATTGCCGGCGCCACCCCAGAGGCTGTCCACCCCGCCGCCGGCCACCAACCGGTCATTGCCCTCCCCGGCGTCCAGAACATCGGCATTCACGCCGCCCAGCAGCCAGTCATTGCCGGCGCCGCCGCGCAGCGTATTGAAGCCGGCCCCACCCGATAGCGTGTCATCGGCGCCGAAGCCGCTCAGGGAATCGAAGCCGGCGCCGCCATCGAGCCAATCCGGCGCCGTGCTGCCGGTGAGCGTATCTGCCATGGCGCTGCCGATCAGCACCTCGATGCCGGTCAACGTGTCGCCTGCGGCGGCGCCGGTGCCGTTGCCGGTAGCCAGAGATACCGAAATACGGCTTGCCGCCTCGGCATAGGAGACGGTGTCGCGCCCATCCCCGCCCCGCACCAGATCAGCACCACTGCCCGGTCGCAGCAGATCGCTGCCGGCCCCGCCATCAAGCGTATCGGCCCCGGCCCCGCCCTCCAGCGTGTCATCGCCGTCGCGGCCTTCGAGCCGGTCGGCGAAGCCACCGCCCGCCAGCCGGTTGCGCCCGGCGCCGCCGAACAGGGACACCGCGCTGCCGACCGCCGCAGCGTCCACGGCCTCGAAGCCGAGGGCGATGCCACCGCCGGCCACCTGATCGATCGCACTGTCCAGCGTGACCGAGACGGCGAAGGTCAGCACCAGCGTGTCGAAATCCTCCCCGCCATCCACGAAGGCGTCGGCCGGGTCGTACTCGACCATGTCGTCGCCCGACCCGGCATCGATGGAATCCGCCCCGCCGCCGCCGCCGATCAGGTCGGCGCCATCGCCGCCGGTGATGGTGTCCGCCCCCTCCCCGCCGCGCAGCGTATCGGCGCCGACGCCGCCATAGAGACGATCCGCGCCATCCCCGCCATCGAGGGCATCACGGCCATCCGAACCCCACAGGCTGTCCGCGCCCACGCCGCCCGAGACAGTGTTGCGGGCGAAGAACCCATCCACCTCTTGGATGGCGGGGCCTTCGACGAAGATCTCGTCATCGCCGTCCCCGCCCTCCATCCAATCATTGCCGGCACCGCCCCAGAGCTGATCCGCCCCGCCGCCGCCGAGCAGCGTGTCGTTGCCCTCCCCGCCCACCAGCCGGTCGGTGCCGCCCTGGCCAACCAGGCGATCCGCGCCATCCAGGCCGAAGATCTCCTGCCCGCCCGGGGCGGCAACCAGCGTGTCGGCAGCGGCGGTGCCGACCAGCACCCGGAAGGTGCCATCGGCGAAGGCCTGCGGCGTCAGCGCCACCGCGCTCGCCGGCCCGGCGGTGGCGCCGAGGCGGATCACCGCGTCATCGATGTCGAGCAGCAGGTCCTGGTCGAGATCGATGACGAACCAGCCGCCCGCCGGGGCGCCGCCCGCGACCGCCGGGATCCAGAAAGCCTGGTAGTAGCCCGGCCCGATCCCGCCGCCCGGCAGCACCTGGCCGTAGCCGGCGCCCGTGGCGAGGTCCCGCGCCGCCAGCGTCCCACGCCAGACCAGCGGCCCAAGCCCCTGCACCCCGGCCGCCATCCCGCCGGACAGGCCGAGCGAGAGCCGGTCCCCCGCCGCGGCATCGAAATCGAGGATCCAATCCGGCGCGGCACCCGTCGCGTCCCCCAGCCCGGGGGTGGAGAGGTCGATGAGGAAGAGATCCGCCCCCGCCCCGCCGGTCATGACGTCGCCGCCCGGACCGCCGATCAGCGTATCGGCGCCATCCCCGCCATCGACCGTATCGTTGCCCGCGCCGCCATAGGCGATGTCATCGCCCGGCCCGCCGGACAGGCTGTCCGCGCCCTCATCAGCCCAGAGCAGGTCGTTGCCGTCGTCACCACGGAGCGTATCGAGACCAAGCCCGCCGAACAGCATGTCCGGCGAGGCCCCGCCGATCAGCAGGTTGCGATCCTCGGCAGCCTCGGTCTCGGGGGCATGGGGGTCGGCGGCGTAGAGCGTGTCCCAGCCATCGCCGCCATCGAGCCAGTCGCTGCCCGGTCCGCCGCGCAATTCGTCGGCGAGGTCGCCACCGGACAGGGAATCGTTGCCGAGCCCGCCCTCCAGCCAATCGACGCCGTCGCCGCCCGACAGGCTGTCATCGCCCGCCTCGCCCCAGAAGGCATCGTCGGTCGCAGCCCGCCCGGCGAGCACGTCATTGCCCTCGCCGCCAAACATGCCACTGAATTCGGTGGCGAAGTCGGCGGCGTCGAGCATCGTCGCCGCATCGCCCGCCGGCAATGCGATGCGCAGCAGCAGGTCGGCCGCGCCGAAGCGGCCATCATCGTCGAGATCGACCCAAACCTCGAAGCGCCAAGCCTCGCCATCTACCAGGCGCCAGAGCACATCGACGAAGCCGTCACCGACCCGCGCGGGGTCGAGCTGGAGGCCGGATTCCGCATAGCCCTCGAAGGCGAAGTCGGCGGCGGTCACGTGGAAGGCGATGATGCGCCAGACCACCATCGCACCCGGCAGCAGGATGCGGTCGCCGCCCGCCACGCCGGCACCCTCGAAATCCACGATCAGATCGGGGGTGGCGGGCGGACTTTGCGGCGCATCGATGCGGTCGAAGATGAAGACGTCATCGCCCGGCCCGCCGGTCAGCCGGTCGACGCCGGCCCCGCCCTCGAGGCTGTCATCGCCCCAGCCGCCGGCCAGCGTGTCGTCCCCCGCCCCGCCTGCGATGCTGTCGGCGCGGAAGCCGCCGGTCAGCATGTCATCGCCCGCCCCGCCGAGCAGCGCGACTCCGACCGAACCGACCCCCGCGGCACTGACCACCGCTGCGGAGCCGATCCCCTGCCGCATCGCATCCACGGTGAAGACGGCGCCGGGTTCGGGCGTCGCGGTGGCGGCGGTGGCATCGTCCAATACCAGGGCGATGTTGCCGTCGCGCAGTTCGATGAACTCGATCCCGATGACGGTGGCGGCGGCCAGCGTGACGGACAGCGTGCCGGAGACGGCCAGCCGGTCGGCCGTGCCGGCGCCGCCATCCAGCCTGTCATCGGCGTCGAGCGCGCTGCCGGCCTCGATATAGTCGTCCCCGGCGCCGCCGAGGATGCTGTCCGCCCCGGCGCGATCCGCCGCGAACCAGTCATTCCCGGCGCTACCGTTGCGCAGGCTGCTGGTGATGGAATCGAGCAGCAGGATGCTGCCGTCCTGGAACACCAGGTTGCCCGGGTTCAGCCCGGCGCCGCCGAGGCTGATGCTGGTCAGGCGCAGAACCTCTCCAGCCGCCATGACCAGCAGATCGGACCCGCTGACGGAAAAGCGCAGCGATGCGGCGGCGATGGCCGGCCCGAAGACGAGTTGGTCCTGCGAGGGCACGAAGCTGAGGCTGCCGCCGGCGACATCGGCGAAGGCGTAGATGGTCATCGCATCCTGCGATCCCTGATGCCGCAGGTAAGCCGGCGATGCCTCAACGATCGGTTAACGACCCGTCCAACCGGTCCGGCCCCCGCCTTGCCGCCCCGCGCCCGCCACGCCAAGGTCAGGCCATGAGCATTGCCGCCGCCATCATCCCGGTCACCCCCTTCCAGCAGAACTGCACCCTGGTATGGGATGACGAGACGAAGGAAGGCGTCGTCGTCGATCCCGGCGGCGATGCCGACCGCATCCAGGAGGCGATCCAGCAGGCCGGCATCAAGGTGCAGCGCATCCTGCTGACGCATGGACATCTCGACCACGCCGGCGCAGCGGCGGAACTGGCCGAGGCGCTCGCCGTGCCGATCGAAGGCCCACACCGCGCCGATGCCTTCCTGCTCGACGGGCTGCCGGCGCAGGGCGCGAAATACGGGATGGACTGCCGCCCGGTCACGCCCGATCGCTGGCTGGAGGAAGGCGAGACCGTCGATATCGCCGGGCAGGAATTCGCCGTGCTGCACTGCCCTGGGCACACGCCGGGACATCTGGTGTTCGTCTCCACCGCGCTCGGCTTCGCGCTGGTGGGCGACGTGCTGTTCCAGGGTTCGGTCGGGCGGACGGATTTCCCCTATGGCGACCATGCGGCGCTGATCTCGGCGATCCGGGAGAAGCTGTTCCCGCTCGGCGACGACATCCAGTTCATCTGCGGCCACGGGCCGGGTTCCACCTTCGGCGCCGAACGGCGCTCCAACCCCTATGCGGGAGACGGCGCATGACCACCAACCAGGGCATCATCCAGGCCGAGATCCCCACCATTCCCGCGGCGCGGCCGGAGGCGGTGGGCATGTCCTCCGCACGGCTCGCCCGCATCCGCCCGGCGCTGGAACGCGAGGTGGCGGAAGGCCGCTTCCCCGGCGGCGTGGTGGCGATCGCGCGCGGCGGCCGCCTCGTGCATCTCGAGGCCGTCGGATATCTCGATGCCGCGGCGAAGGTGCCAATGCGCGCGGATGCGATGTTCGCCATCGCGTCCATGACCAAGCCGGGGTGCGGTGTCGCCGCCCTGTCGTTGGTCGAGGAAGGCCGGCTGCTGCTGTCCGACCCGGTCGGTGCCTATGTGCCGCCGCTGATGACGATGCAGGTGGCGAAGCCGACACCGGGCATGCTGTCCGGCGAAGGCCCGATCGAGACCGAGCCGCAGCGTCGGCCGATGACCGTGCAGGACGCGGCGCGCCACACCACCGGCTTCGTCTATGGCGGCTTCGGCGCGACGGCGGTGCATGCGGCGCATCCTGGCTCCTCGCTGACCGTCGCGAAGGAGCACGACCCGCAGAGCCTGGCGAAGGCGCTGGCTGCGACGCCACTGCGCCACCATCCGGGCGAGGCCTGGGAATACGGCTTCTCGACCGATGTGCTCGGCCTGGTGACCCAGGCCGTGGGCGGTGCCTCCCTCGGCACCGTCATGCGGGATCGCATCTTCGCCCCGCTCGGCATGAACGAGACCGGCTATGTGCTGCCCGAGGGCGGCGCGGCGCGCTTCGCCAAGGCGCTGCCGAACTGCCCATTGACCGGCAATCCGCAATCCGTCGCCGCGCCGCTTGCGCCGCCAAAGCTGGAAGTGGGCGGCGCCGGGCTGGTCTCCACCGCCGCGGACTACCTGCGGTTTGCGGAGATGCTGCGCGCGGGTGGCACGCTCGGCGGCGAGCGCGTGCTGTCGCCCGCGACGGTGCGCTGGATGGGCTCGGACCACCTGCAGGGCATCGAGGGCGGGCCGGACCGGATGGATCCCGGCCTCAAGGGCTATGGCTTCGGGTTGACCGTCGCGGTGCGCAGGAACCCCGGCGGGTCGGCCTTCATGGGTGCGCCGGGCGCCTTCGGCTGGTCGGGGGTGTTCGGCACCTACTTCTGGGTGGACCCGGCGGAACGGCTGGCCGTGGTGCTGATGGCGCATGCACCGGGCGAGATGCGGCTGCGCTACCGCAGACTGATCAATATGCTGACCTACCAGGCGATCGAGGGTTGATCACGCCGCATCGTGGAAGATGACGCCGAGCGTGTGCCGCCGGCCGCTGCGGATGCGGCTGACGCCGTGGCGGAGGTTCACGCGATAGGTGCCGCGCGTGCCCTGCACGGGGCGGTGATGCACGGCGAAGATCACGCCTTCGCCCTGGATGAGCGGCACCACCTCGGCACGCGACTGCATGCGCGGGCGCTGTTCGGTCAGGACGAACTCCCCACCGGTGAAGTCGCGCCCGGGTGCCGAGAGCAGCACCGCCACCTGCAGCGGGAAGACATGCTCGCCGTACAGGTCCTGGTGCAGGCAGTTGTAGTCGCCGGCGCCGTAGCGCAGCAGCAATGGCGTCGGGCGCGTCTGCCCCGCGTCATGGCAGCGCGCGAGGAAGGCCGCGTGGTCGGACGGGAAGCGCGGTGCGAGGCCCATCGCCTCGTTCCAGCGATTGGCGATCGGGGCGAGGTGCGGCCAGAAACCCATGCGCAGCGCGGCGACGGGGTCGGGCAAGGGGTTGGCGAAGTATTTGTACTCGCCACGCCCGAAGCCGTGACGAGCCATGACGATGCGGCTGCGAAAGCCGTCTTCGTGGTCATACAGCGCGGCGAGTTCCGCACAGGCCGCGGCATCCAGCAGCGGGCCGGTGGTGGCACAGCCGAAGGCGTCCAGTTCCGCGCCGATCCGCGCCCAGTCGAGTGCCGCGATCACAGCGTGCCCTCCCGCGCCAGCAGCGCCCGCTTGCGCGCAGCACCCCAGCGCCAGCCTCCGCTGCCGCCGGCAGCCGGCACGACGCGGTGGCAGGGCACCAGCAGCGCGACCGGATTGGCCGCGCAGGCCCGCGCCACCGCGCGTGCCGCGCCGGGCCGGCCGATGCGGGCGGCGACCTGGCTGTAGGTTTCCGTCCGGCCGGGCGGGATCTCGCGCAGCGCGGTCCAGACAGCGCGCTGGAAGGGCGTTCCGCGCAGATCGAGGGGGATGCTTGGCATGGCGTGTCTCCGTTCCGGCCCCTGTCATCGCAGGATCGGCGCGCCGGCGCCTTCCGCCTGTTGCGCCGGCCTGCCCGGGGGCGCAGACTCCGCGCAACGACCCCAGGAGGAACCGCACCATGATGATCGTCCAGGTCAACTACACGCGCCCGGAAATGCCCAAGGCAGAATGGGAAGCGCGCTACACGGACGACCGTGCGAAGCAGTTCCTCGCCGTGCCGGGGCTGCAATGGAAGATCTGGCTGGACGGGGAGGAGGAGCGCCGCGCCGGCGGCATCTACCTGTTCGACAGCCGGGCCTCGGCCGAGGCCTATGTGAACGGCCCGATCGTCGCGCGGATGAAGGCCAATCCCGACATCACCGATCTGCAGATCCGCATCTTCGACGTGCGGGAACGGATGAGCGCCATTACTCACGCCCCGGTGCCGGGCCTGGCGATGGCGGCGGAGTAACGCCGAGGACGCCGGCTGCCGCGCCGTCGCTGATCACGAAAGGTCGCCGCGGCGGCGCAATGCGGCGATCGCGCGGGCGACGATCGCGGGCGGTTCGGGATCAACCTCGAGGTCGATCACATCCACCTCGGTATCCGGCGGTTCCAACGTGGCGAACTGGCTAGCGAGCAGTGAGACCGGCATGAAATGGCCGACCCGCGCGGCCTGGCGCGCCATGATGAGTTCCGGCGTGCCGGTCAGGTGCAGGAAGCGGATATCCGCTTGCCCGTCGCGCAACACGTCACGATAGACGCGCTTCAGCGCGGAGCAGCCGATGATCACCGGCGTGCCCGCCGTCCGTGCCATTGCGATGCGCGCGGCGATGGCGCCGAGCCAGGGCCAACGATCCCCATCAGTCAGCGGCGTGCCGGCAGACATCTTCGCGACGTTGGATGGCGGATGGAAGGTGTCGCCATCCTCGAACACCCAGCCGAGTGCGTCGGCCAGCAACCGGCCGATCGTGGATTTGCCGCAGCCGGACACGCCCATCACCACGATGGCGGCAGGGGTCATGCCTTCTTCGGTTCCAGATGCCCGCCGAAGCCGGCGCGCATGGCCGACAGCGCCTTGCCGGCAAAGCGCGCCTCGTCGCGGGAAGCGAAGCGCGCATAGAGCGCGGCGGTCAGCACCGGCGTCGGCACGGCGGTCTCGACGGCCTGCTGCACGGTCCAGCGGCCCTCCCCGGAATCGCCGACGGTACCGGCGTATTTCGCCAGGGCGGGGTCCTCGGCGAGTGCCGACGCCGTCAGGTCGAGCAGCCAGGAGGTGATGACCGAGCCGCGCCGCCAGACCTCGGTCACATCGGCGAGATCGATGGTGAGGCGATGGTCCTCCGGCAAGGCCGGGCTGTCAGCGGCGCGCAGCAGGTCGAGGCCCTCGGCCAGCGCCTGCATCATCCCGTATTCGATGCCATTATGGACCATCTTCACGAGATGCCCGGCGCCATGGCCGCCGCAATGCAGCCAGCCGCGCTCGACGTTCTCCGCGCGGCCGTCGCGGCGCGGCGTTGCGGGGATGTCGCCACGGCCAGGCGCGAGCGCGTCGAAGATCGGCGCGAGGCGCGCGACCGGCTCGGCATCGCCGCCGATCATCAGGCAATAGCCGCGCTCCAACCCCCAGACGCCGCCGGAGGTGCCGATATCGAGATAGTGGATGCCGTCCGGGCGGAATTCCTCGGCGCGGCGGACATCGTCCTTCCAATGAGTGTTGCCGCCATCGATGGCGATGTCCCCGGGGACCAGCAGGTCGCCCAGCGCGGCGATGGCGTGTTCGGTCGGTTCGCCATGCGGCAGCATGACCCAGACGGCGCGCGGCGCGGCCAGGCCAGCGACAAGGCCGGCGAGGTCGGCGGCCGGCACCGCGCCATCCGCCGCGACGCCGGCGATGGCCGCCCCATCCTGGTCCCAGACCACGCAGCGATGCCCGGCGCGCATCAGGCGCCGCGCGATATTGGCGCCCATGCGCCCGAGGCCGACGATTCCGATCTCCGCCATGGGCCCTTTCCCCCTGCCCCGTGATGCTGGCCCGAGCAGGGGGTGCGGCGCAACGGGCGGTTCAACGCCCCTCGCGCCGGCGGCGCAGTAGCAGCATCCCGCCCAGGGCGGCGCCGATGACCAGGAAGGACACGCCGGTCGTCACCGTGCCCAGCGCGAAGAGCACCGGCGTCGTGACATTGGTGGTCATGCCGTAGATCTCGAGCGGCAAGGTGTTGAAGGTGCCGGCGGTGTACAGGCTGCGGGCGAATTCGTCATAGGACAAGGTGAAGCCGAACAGCCCGACGCCGATCAGCGACGGCAGCAGGATCGGCACCACCACGTGCCGGATGGTCTGCCAGGGTGTGGCGCCGAGGTCGCGCGCCGCTTCCTCATAGGCCGGGGAGAAGCGGTTGAAGACGGCGAACATGATCAGCAGGCCGAAGGGCAGCGTCCATGTCAGATGCGCCCCGAGACCCGAGGACCACCAGGCCGCATCCACCCCCATCAGCCGGAACATCAGCCCGATGCCGAGCGAGACGAGCACCGAGGGCACGATGAGGCTTGCCACCGCCAGGTAGAACAGTGCCGTCGATCCGGGAAAGCGCCGGCGGAAGGCGAGGCCCGCCATGAAGGAGGCGATCACGGTGATGACGGTCACGATCAGGCCGAGGATCATCGAGCGCGTGAAGGACCCGCCGAAATCGCCGACCATCTGCGTCTCGAACAGGTTGCGAAACCAGTGCGTCGAGACGCCGCGCATCGGGAAGGTCAGCCCGCCTTCCGGCCCTTGGAAGGACAGCACGACGATGGTGATGGTCGGGCCATAGAGAAACAGCACGAACAGGCCGAAGAAGGCGGCAAGCGGCCAGAAGGCACGCGAGCGTTCGCCGCGCATCTACAGCTCCTTCCGGATGTCGACGACGCGCAGCATGGCCGCAATCATCAGCAGCACGACGACCAGCAACACGACGGCGTTGGCCGCCGCCGCCGGGTATTGCAGCAGCGACATGGCGTTGACCATCATCAGCCCGACCGAGGCGGATTGACCGCCGCTCATCAGCCGCACCGTCACGAAATCCCCCATCACAACAGCGACGACGAGGATCGATCCGATGGCGATGCCCGGGCGCGCGAGCGGGATGACGACGTTGCGCAGCACCTGCCATTCGCTGGCACCCGCATCGCGCGCCGCTTCCACCAGCGACCGGTCGATGCGGACCATGGAATTGAAGATCGGGACCACCATGAACAACGCGTAGAGGTGCACATAGGCCAGCACCACCGCGAAGTCCGAGAACAACAGGAACTCCAGCGGCTGGTCGATCGCGCCCACCGACAGCAGCGCCTGGTTGAGCAGGCCGTTCCTGCCCAGGAAGGGGATCCAGGAGATCATGCGGATGACGTTGGAGGTCCAGAACGGGATGGTGCAGACCAGGAACAGCACCGTCTGCATCATCGGCGACGCCACGTGGAAGGCGAGGAAATAGGCCACGGTGAAGCCGATCGCGAGGCACAGCGCCCAGGTGATGGCGGCGAATTTCAGCGTCTGGAGATAGGTCTTCCAGGTGATCGGCGAGAGCAGCAGTTCCTCGTAGTTGGTCCAGACGAAGGCGGGGAACATGCGCACGCTGTCGTAGTCGAAGAAGGAGACGACGATGATCGTCCCGATCGGCACGATCAGGAAGGCGGCGAGGATCAGCGCGAGCGGTGAGGCGAGCAGCACGCCGGACCAGCGGCGTGTCATGGGCGCGTCCTTGGAGGGGCTTTGCCCCTCCAAACCACCCCACCAAAGTGCAGTGCACTTTGGAATGCCATCAACTGGCGCCCTGCGCCCTGGGCAGGATCAGCGCCAAAAAACGGCATTCCAAATGACACTGTCATTTGGCGGGGGAGGCCCGGAGGGGGCGGCGCCCCCTCCGTTCCGGCAGTCACCACCGGCATCACGATGCGATAAATTGATTCCACTTCTGGACCATGTAGCGGTCCTCATCCATCACCGCGTTCCAGCAGGCGACGGCCCCCATGCGCTGCTCGAAGGACCCGCCGTCGCGCACCGCGCCGGCGCGTTCCATCACCTGGCCCTGCGGGTTCTTGATCTCGCCCTGGGCCGGCTTGCCTTCCATCCAGTAGCCCCATTCATCGGCGGACATATGCTGGCGCGCGGTCTCCAGCACCGCCGAGTAGTAGCCCTGCCGGTTGAGGTAGGCGCCGACCCAGCCCGACAGATACCAGTTCACATACTCATAGGCGGCATCGAGCTGCAGCCCGCGCAGATGCTTCGCGAGCGCCAGCCCGCCGCCCCAGGCGCGATAGCCGTCGGCGAGCGGCTGATAGACGCAGGGAATGCCGCGCGACCGCACCGCGGTCACCGCCGGCGACCACATGGATTGGATGACGACCTCGCCCGAGGCCATCAGGTTCACGCTCTCGTCGAAGGTCTTCCAGAAGGCGCGGAACTGGCCGGAGCGCTTGGCAGCGATCAGGAAGTCGATGGTCTTGTCGATCTCCGCACGGGTCATGTTGCCCTTGTCGCCATAGCGGAGCACACCCGCGCTCTCGCAGATCATCGCCGCATCCATGATGCCGATGGACGGGATGTTCAGGATGGATGCCCTGCCCCGGAAGGCGGGGTCCATGATGTCCTTCCAGTTGGTGATCGGCCGGCCCACGAGGTCGGGGCGGATGCCGAGCGTGTCCGCGTTGTAGATCGTCGGGATCATCGTGTACCACTGGGTCGGCGTCGCGCTGAAGCGCGTGCCGGTGGGGCCTTCCACGAAACTGACGGTGCTCGGCGCCGTGCCCTGGGCGATGACGCTGTCCGGGCGCAACTTCCCGGTGGTGAAGATCGGCACGATCTTGTCGAACAGCCGGATCTTCGATGTGTCCATCGGCTGCAGGACGCCGGCGGGAAACACCTTCTTGCAGATCCAGTATTCGATGTCGGCGACGTCGTAGGAATTCGGCTGCGTCACCGCGCGCTGCGTCACCGCGTCGGAATCGAGCGCGGTCATCTGCAGCGTGATGCCGAGGTCTTCCTTGCACTTCTCGGCGATGGCGTTCTGGTTCGACACGCCGGTGCCGAACTGGCGCAGCACCACGTTGCGGATGTTCTGCGCCCAGATGGTCGGGAAGCCGGTCACGGCCCCGGACCCGATCGCACCTCCGGCGGCGGCGGCCAGCAACCTGCGCCGCGCGATGCCCTTCCTCTGCGTCTCGACCATGGCAGTCTCCCTTCGGTTGGTCGCGGCGGCGCGTGGCCGTCGCGTGGGTGTCACACGATCCCGTGCATGTCCTCGGCCTTCCAGCCGAGGGCGACGCTTTCACCCGGATGCACCGGGTCGGCGAAGAAGGCGGCTTCCGGCAGCACGGCCGACAGCGGGTCGAGCCCGTCCACCGCGAGCCCCACCGCGACGGTGGCACCGAGATATTCGACCGAGCGCACCGTGCCGAGCAGCGGCAGCGCAGCACCCGGCCTTGCCAGCACCATCCGGTCGGCGCGCACGGCCACATGGCGCGCGGCCGCCGGCAACGCCGGGACCGCCACGCCATTGCCGAGGGCGCCGCCGCCCGAAGCCAGCGCGATCACATTGTGCCCGCCGATGAAGCGCGCGACGAAGGCGGTGGCGGGGTGGTTGAAGACCTCGCGCGCCGTCGCGGCCTGTTCGATGCGGCCGTGATTCATCACCACCACCAGGTCGGCGAGCGCCATCGCCTCGTCCTGGCTGTGCGTCACATGGATGAAGGAGATGCCGAGCCGCGTCTGCAGCGACTTCAGCTCCTCCCGCATGCGGACGCGCAGGAAGGGGTCAAGCGCGGAAAGCGGTTCATCCAGCAGCAGCACGGACGGATCGGTGATCAGCGCGCGGGCGAGTGCCACACGCTGCTGCTGCCCGCCCGACAATTGCGCCGGCAGGCGGTCGGCGTAGGACGTCATCTCGACGCGGGCGAGCATTTCGGCCGCGCGCGTGCGCCGTTCCGTCCTGCTGACGCCGCGCATCTTCAGGCTGAAGGCGACGTTGTCGAGGCAGGAGAGATGCGGGAACAGCGCATAGGACTGGAACATCATCGCCGTGCCGCGACGCGCCGGGGGCAGGTCGGTGATGTTCTCCGCGCCGAGCAGGATGTCGCCCTCGGTGGCGGTCTCATGCCCCGCGATCATGCGCAGGGTGGAGGTCTTGCCGCAGCCGGACGGGCCGAGCAGGCAGCAATAGGTGCCGGCGGGAATGCGCAGCCCGATGCCATCCACCGCCGTGACCGCGCCGTAGCGCTTCGTCAGGGCGACGAGCTCGATCTCCGCGGATGTGGCCATGCGACGCGCGCCCTGCTCCCTGCCGGACCCGGTTGCGGCGAGGCAACCGAGCCGTGCAAGGGCAGCAATCACTGTGCCACCAGGACGGCGCGGTGGGGCATGCGGCGGGCGGGACGGCATTCCCCCAGGCAACGCGCGCATTGCCCGGAAAACAAGCAAAATGCCGTCGGACTGCGCCGGATCAGGACGGCGGAGGGGACAACGCCCCTCCGCGGCGATCAGGCGCGCAGCGCGCCCATCACCCGTTCGACGAAGCCGGCCGCCCCGTCCTTCGCGGTCCAGCGTAGCACGGCGACGATGCCGGTGCTGGGGTCCACCCAGGTCAGGTTGCCGCCGGCCCCGCTGGCGAAGAAGGCATCCGGCGCGGCCGCCGGGTAGCGCACCCGCCCGGTGTTGAGCCACCACAGGAAGCCATACTGCGCATTCAGCGCGCAGGGCGTGACCGAGGCCGTGAACCAGGCTTCCGGCAGCACCTGCCGCCCCGCCCACTGGCCGCGATTGAGCGCGAGCATCCCGATCCGCGCCTGGTCTTCCGCATGGATCGACATGCCGCCGCCCCAATGCGTGCCGCCCGGCACGGATTGCGTGCGCCCCCCGTCCGGAAGATCGACCCAGGAGGTGCGGTAGCCATCCCAGCGCCAATCGGCGGAGGCCCCGATCGGGCCCAGGATGCGCTCGCCGAACACCTCCGGCAGCGGCCGGCCGAAGCGGCGCAGCAGCGCCAGCGACAGCCGGTTCACCCGGATGTCGTTGTATTCCCAATGGGTCCCCGCAGGCTGCAGGGCGCGCTGGCCCTTCTTCCCCTGCCCCTCGGCACCCAGGTCCCGGCCGCGGTCGATCGAATCCGCCTTGCCGAACAGCGTGCCTTCCCATTCCGAGGTATTGGTCAGCAGCATCCGCCAGGTGATCGGCGCGTTCTGCGCGCTGTCGAAGCCGCCATCATCCACCGTCTCGCGCACCGGGCGGTCGATGTCGGCGATCAGGCCATCGGCCACCGCCACGCCCGCCAGCAGGGAAAGATAGGATTTCGCCGCGCTGAAGGTCTGGCTGACCGCCCGCGTGTCGCCCCAGCGCGCCACCACCACGCCATGGCGCGTGACCAGCCCCGCAGGGGCGCTGCGCGGCCACAGAGGGCCGAGGATCTCGTTGTTCGGCGGCGGCTCGAAGAAGCCGCGCCCGAGATGGCCTGCGAGGTCATAGGGCCAGTCGATCTCATGCGCCTCGGCGAAGGCGACGGCCTCGGCCAGTTTCGCGGCATCGAAGCCGAGCGCGGCGGGCGTGGCCTCCGGCCAGGGGGCGGGATGGGCGGCGGGGAAGGTCATGGATGTCATCGCGGCGGACCATGCCCGCAAGCCGGACGCGGTCAAGGGGCAGGCTTGTTCCACCGCCGCACCGCCCCCATCCTCGGATCGAACGAAAGACCCGAGGAACCCCGCCATGGAACCCGCCCCCGCGCCCGCCGGACGGCTCGAAATCGTCTCCGACGCCATCTGTCCGTGGTGCTGGATCGGCAAGGCGCATCTGGACCGCGCGCTGGCGATGCTCGCCGAGGATGGGCTGACCTTCGAGATCGGCTGGCTGCCCTACCAGTTGAATCCGGACATGCCTGCGGCCGGTATCGATCGCGCGGCCTATCGGGCGCAGAAGTTCGGCTCGCTGGAGCGCTCGGCGGAGTTGGACGCGCAGGTCGCCGATGCCGGGCGCATCGCTGGCCTGGCCTTCCGCCACGACCTGATGCTCCGCACGCCGAACACGGTGGAGGCCCATCGCCTGGTCCGCCTCGCCCGCCCATCCGGCCTGCAGCATGCGGTGATGGGCCGGGTCTTCCGCGCCTATTTCCAGGAAGGCGCGGATATCGGCGAGCCGACGGTGCTGGCGCGACTCGGCACCGAGGCCGGGCTCGACGAGGAGGCGATTGCCCTCTTCCTGGCCGGCGAGGTGGCGCGGAGCGAGGTCGTGACGGAATCCCGTGCCCTGTCGCAGGCCGGCATCAACGGCGTGCCGTCCTTCCTGCTCGACCGGCACCTGCTGTTCTCCGGCGCCATGCCGGCGGAACGCATGGCGGAGGCGTTCCGTCAGGCCGTGGCGATCCTGCGCAACCGCGCAGCCTGAACTAGGCCGGGGCGCGCCCCGCCCGTCAGACCCCCGCCCAGAGGGCGAGTTCGGCCATCGCCCAGGCCAGGGCGAGGAAACCCGTGAAGTCGCGCATCGCCCGGCGGGCGATGTGGCGTGGTGCCTTGGCCGGCACGAAGCGGATGACCGGGGCCACGCGCACCACCATCGGCAATGGCGGGATGGCCAGGGAGGGATCGATCGGGTGGAGCGTTCTCATGCGACGATAAGAACAAAACCAGAACATGAATGCAAGCCCATCCCGAAGCCTTTCGCATCGACACCGCCGACAGGCTTGTGCAGGCGCCCCGCCGCCGCCGAGAATGCAACGACCGGATACCGGAGGACCGCCCCGTATGACCGATACCAAGGAAGGCCGCCTGGCGCGGCGCATGCTGATGGTTCGCGCGGCC
>NZ_JBYCZL010000041.1:0-38960 GCF_057586215.1 Roseomonas sp. SRI_022 | reverse complement strand
TGTTCGACCGGCGGGCCGCAGGCGCTGGCGGCGCTGCTGAAGCGCCTGCCGCTGCTGCCCATGCCGGTTGTGGTCGTGCAGCACATGCCGGCGGGTTTCACGACGATGCTGGCCGAGCACCTGGACCGCCTCGGTCCACATCGCTGCGCCGAGGCGAAGGACGGCGAGACGTTCGGCCCGGGCCGCGTCTTCCTTGCCCCCGGCGACCATCATCTGCTGGTCGAGCCCGGCGCGGCTGGTCTGCGCGCGCGCATCACCAGCGACCCGCCGGAGAATTTCTGCCGCCCCGCGGTGGACCCGATGCTGCGCAGTGCGGCGCTGGCGGCGAAGGGGCGCGTGCTGGCGGTGATTCTGACCGGCATGGGCCATGACGGGCTGGCGGGCTGCCGCGCCGTCGCCGCCGCCGGCGGCCAGGTGCTGGCGCAGGATGAGGCGAGCTCGGTCGTCTGGGGCATGCCCGGTGCCGTCGTCCGGGCGGGTCTGCCGGCCTGGGTCGCGCCGCCCGAGGCGCTGGCCGAACGCATTGCCGCGATCGCGGCCGAGAGGATCGTCGCATGACCCCGGACAGCTTCCACTTCCTCGCCGGGCTGGTGAAGGCGCGTTCCGGCATCGTGCTGACCGCCGACAAGGGCTACATGCTGGAAACCCGGCTCGGCACCATGCTGCGGCGGGAGGCGATCCCGGGCCTCGACGCGCTGGCGCTGCGCCTGCGCGGACCGAAGGCGGAAGCCCTGGCGGCCGAGATGGTCGAGGCGCTGACCACCAACGAAAGCTCCTTCTTCCGCGACGGCAAGCCGTTCGAGCATCTGCGGAAGTTGCTGCCGCGCCTCGCCGCCGCGCGGGCGCCGGGCCAGGCGATCCGCATCTGGTCGGCCGCCTGCTCGTCAGGGCAGGAAGCCTATTCCATCGCCATGATTGCGGCGGAGCTCGGCGGGCGGCGGGTGGACATCCTCGGCACCGATTTGTCGAAGGAAATGCTGGACCGCGCGCAGGATGGCACCTTCACGCAATTCGAGGTGCAGCGCGGCCTGCCTGTGCAGTTGCTGGTGAAGCACTTCCGCCAGGACGGCACGCGCTGGCGCATCGCGACGGAACTGCGCGCCATGGTGCGCTGGCAATCCTTCAACCTGCTGGACGATCCGCGCGGCCTGGGACGGTTCGACGTGGTGTTCTGCCGCAACGTGCTGATCTATTTCGACGCGCCGACCAAGACGCGCGTGCTGGCCGCGCTGGCCGGCCAGGTGGCGGCCGATGGCGTGGTCTATCTGGGTGGGGCGGAGACGGTGCTGGGCCTGACCGACCGGCTGGTGCCGGCGGTGGGCGAGCGAGGCGTCTATGAACCGGCCCGTCCCGCGGCCCGGACGGGCTGATGGGCGCCGCGGCAGGCGCCGGGCGTGCCTGGCGTGTATCAGGCGGCTCGCATGTCCATGCTGGCCGGCGTCGCCGTGCCGGATTGCCAGCCCGCGGCGCGGGACGCCGTGGGATCGCGCAGCACATAGCCGCGGCCCCAGACCGTGCCGATCAGGTCGATGGCGCCGGCTTGCGCCAGCTTCTTGCGCAGCTTGCAGATGAAGACGTCGATGATCTTCACCTCGGGTTCGTCGATGCCGCCGTAGAGATGGTTGAGGAAGGCTTCCTTCGTCATCACCACGCCCTTGCGCAGCGCGAGCAGTTCCAGGATCGCGTATTCCTTGCCGGTCAGGTGGACGGTGCGGCCTTCGACCGTCACCTCCCGCGAGCCGAGGTTGAGGTTGAGCGGGCCGACCGACAGGGTCGGCTGGCTGAAGCCCTTGGCGCGGCGGACGATGGCCTGGATGCGGGCCACCAGTTCCTGCTGGTCGAAGGGCTTGGTGATGAAGTCGTCGGCGCCCATGCCGAAGACCTTCACCTTGGTCTGCGGGCGGGACACGCCGGACAGGATCAGCACCGGCGTTTCGATGCGCGCGGCACGCAGCCGGCGCACGACCTCGGATCCGTCGATGTCGGGCAGCATCAGGTCGAGGATGACGATGTCGTAGTCGTAGAGCCGGGCCAGTTCGACCGCCTCCTCACCGGTGTCGGCGCTGTCCACGATCATGGCGGCCTGGCGGAGCATCATGGTGATACCGCGAGCAGTTGTGAGATCATCCTCAACTAACAAGACGCGCATTTTGGTGTCCTCTAACGCTACAGGCGAAGATTACCACCTATGCGAGCATTCTCAAGCGGATTTTCGGGCTTATTGTGCGTCAAGAATAACCATGAAATCTGAAAAAAGCACAAATCACTGAAAATTGGACAAACTGGCGGATTTACCCGACGGCCAATACCTGAAGTGCCGCAACCCAGGGTTGTGGAACCTCGCGTGGCAGGAAATGGCCGGCACCGGGCACGACCTCCCGCCGGAAGGGACCGCGGAAATGCCGCGCCGCGCCCTCGCTGTTGGCCGGCGGGTCCACCCCGTCCTCCGCGCCATGCAGCACGACCGCGGGCACGCTGATCGGCGGCTGTGCTGCCAGCCGTGCCTCGATCTCCTCCAGGGCGGGGTCGCCTGGGGCGGCCTTGTGGCGGTGGCGATAGGACTGCACCACGGTCGCGACGAAATCCGGGTTGTCGAAACTCGCTGCGGTGGCCGCGTATTCGGCATCGCCCAGCGGATAGGTTGGCGACCACAGCCTCCACAGCAGCCGGCAGAAGGCGGCGCGGTTCGCCGCCAGGCCGGCCGCGCCGCGCTCGGTGTGCAGGTACCATTGGTACCAGTAGCGGAGCTCCTGCTCGGGCGATCCCGGCCGCGTCGAACCGGCAATGTCCTGGATATTGTACCCGTTCGCCGAGACCAGGCCGCGCACCCGTTCCGGCCACAAGGCGGCGACGATGCAGGCCGCCCGCCCGCCCCAATCATAGCCTGCGAGCAGCGCCTGACCGATGCCAAGCGCATCCATCAGCGCCAGCAGATCCGCCCCGAGCGCTGCCTGCTGGCCGGATCGCGGCGTCGCCGGGTCGCGATACCGGGTCGGGCCATAACCGCGCAGATAAGGCACCACGACGCGGAAGCCCGCCGCGGCGAGCGGCGAGGCGACGCCGTCCCAGGTGCGGACGTCGTCGGGGAAGCCGTGCAGCAGCACGACGGCCTGGCCGTCCTCCGGTCCGTGCAGTTCGACCGCGACCTCAAGCGCGCCGGCCGTGACCATGACATGGGGCATGCGGGCTTCTCCCATTCCGTGCCGTGATCGTCAGCGGCACTGTGCCGAAAGCGCCCGGCCCGCATCGGGCCGCGCCAGCACCTGCACGCATTCGCGGGCGGCAGCCGGCAGGACGCGCGCGACCACCGTGGCGGTGCCCTGGTAGCGACAGACCATGAGGAAGCCGCGCGGGCTCCCGCCCGACAGGTCCCAGCGCTGCCGCAGCCTGCCGCCCTGCATGGCGGATTCATCGGGCACCAGCGAGCCGGGGGCCTCGGCGCGCAGGTCGCCGGGGCCGCCATCGACGATGGTCACGCCCTCGAAGCCCTTGCGGCCTGGCGCATCCGGCCCGCGAAAGGGAAAGCCCGTGGGCGACGGGCGCGGGTCCACCATCCAGCCCGGTGCGGCATCGGCGGCGAGCGGGGTGGTGATCGCGGCGGGGCAGGCGATGTCCGCCGCGGCGGCGATGCCCGGCAGCAGGATCAGTAGGGGAAGGATGCGGCGCATGTGGGCCTCGGGGCGGGGTGCGGCCGCAGGCTGGCCCCGCCCGGTCCATCGGCGCAAGGCGCGCCGTGCTCTATCGCCAGCGGCGATGCATCCATAGCCACTGGCCGGGATACTCCCGCACCCAGCCGGCAATCACGTCGTTCATCGCCTGGGTCCCGCCCTCCACGTCGATCAACCCTTCCGCGTCGCGCGGCAGGGCGATCTCCTCGGTCAGGTCCAGGCGGAACCGCCCATCGGGCAGGCGGATGGCGCGCGCGCCGTGCACCGGGCAGTCGTAGCGCCGTGCGAGCTGCGCCAGCAGCGGGTTCGCAAAGGCCGGCCGGCCAAGGAAGTCGATGCGTGGCCCGCGCCCGAAGCGCTGGTCCACCAGCATGCCGATGTGTTGCCCGCGCTCGAGCGCCTTGGCGAGCTTGAACGGCGCCGACATCCCCGCCGCCACCAGCATGCCCATGCTGTCCTGGCGCAGGCGCAGGATCTCCTTCGCCACGGCCGGGCTGTTCGGCGTGCGGTACAGCACCGCGCTGTCGATGCCGTGCTTCGCTGCGGCGATCGCCGGCAATTCCCAGTTCGCGAGATGCGCGGAGAAGACGATCGCCGGCTTTCCGTCGTCGCGCAGGCGATTGTAGAGCGCGATCGTCTCCGGCGAGGCGGTGATGCGCCCGGCATCGGGATGGTCGAGGTCGAAATCCCAGATGCGGTCCATATGGACGTATTCGCAGGCGACGCGGCCGAGATTGTCCCACGCCTCGCGCAGGATGGCGGCGCGTTCGGCCTCGGATTTCTCGGGGAAGGCGCCGGCGATGTTCTCCCGCGCGATGCGGTTTGCGCCGGTCAGCGGGCCGAGCGTCCGCGCGATCGCGGCACCGATGCGCGGGCCGGAGTTCGGCCCCAGCAGGCGCAGCAGCGCGAAGACCGCCCGGACGAGAAGCCCGAACAGCCTGTCGGCGAAAAGCCAGAGGCGATACTTAAAGCGTAACAACGATCTTCCCGAAAACGCGCCGGCTCTCCAGCCGGTCGAGCCCTTCCGTGAAGCGTTCCACCGGCAGCACCGTGTCCAGCACCGGCAGGATGCCGCGCGCCATCTTGGCGTAGCCATCGGCGATGTTGCGCATCGACGCACCGAAGGACCCGAAGATGCGCAGCTGCCGCTGGAAGATCATCATCAGGTTGGTGTCGGCCGACACGCCGCTGGTGGACCCGCAGGTCACCAGCCGCCCGCCCATGCGCAGCGACAGCAGGCTGCCCGCCCAGGTGGACGCGCCCACATGTTCGAACACCACATCGACGCCGACCTTGTTCGTCGCGCGGCGTGCGACGGTCGGGAAGTTCTGCGTCGTGTAGTTCACCACGATATCGGCACCGAGCGCCTTGGCCTTCGCGCACTTCTCGTCATCGCCCGCGGTCGCGATCACCGTGCAACCGAGATCCTTGGCGATGCGCACCGCGACGGTCCCGATGCCCGACCCCGCGGCATGCACGAGGATCGTCTCGCCCGGTTCCAGTTTCGCATTGTCGAACAGCATGTGCTCGACGGTGGAGAAGGTGATGGTGCCGCAGGAGGCATCCTCCCACGAGATCCCGTCCGGCACGCGCACCAGCAGCCGCGCTTCCTGGTTCACCAGTTCGCAGGCGAAGCCGCCGACATGGAAGCCCTTCACGCCGCGGACGTCCTCGCAGAGGTTGTCCTGCCCGGCGAGGCAGCGGCGGCACTTGCCGCAGGTCAGCGCGCCATAGGGCGCGGCGCGATCGCCAACCTTCCAGCCGGTCACGCCTTCACCCACGGCGACCACCTCGCCGACGGCTTCCGCGCCGACGATCAGCGGCATCTCGCGCTTGGCGAAGGCCATGCCGCGGAAGCCCCAGACATCGATGTGGTTCAGCGCGACCGCCTTGATGCGGAGCGTCACCTCGCCCGCGGCGGGCGGGGGCGGGTCGGCGACGTCTTCGAGGCGAAGGTCGCGGTCGGCATGGAGACGAAGTGCGCGCATGGGATCCCGTCAGTCAGAATTGGAGGGGCTCTGCCCCTCCAAGCCACCCCGCCCAGGGATCCCATTGACGTTGCCTTGCAACGTCAATGGGGACCCAACGGCCTAAAGGCCTCTGGACACCTCAACTTGGTGCCGGGCATGGCCGGCGTCCGTGTAAAGCAACTGCGGCGCCCGGCGCCAAGTATCGGTTTCCAAAGGCCTTAAGCCTTTGGTGGGGTGAGGTCCGGAGAGGGGCAAGGCCCCTCTCTGGAATCACGGTGCCGCGCTCACCACCAAGCAGACATTCTGCCCGCCGAACCCAAACGAATTCGACAGCACGTGCCGCACCCCGGACACCTTGCGTGCCACGTTCGGCACCACGTCCAGCGTGATCGCCGGGTCGGGCTCGCGGTGGTTGATGGTCGGCGGCAGGATCTGGTCGCGGATGGTCAGCAGCGACAGCACCGCCTCGATCGCGCCGGCGGCGGATAGCGTGTGCCCGATCATCGACTTGTTGGAGGAAATCGGCGGCGGCGCGTCACCGAAGACGGCGCGCATGCCGAGCGTCTCCATCTTGTCGTTCTCGGGTGTGCCGGTGCCATGCGCGTTGACGTAGCCGATATCCGCCGGCTGCAGCCCCGCATCGTCGATGGCGTTGCGCATGGCGCCGATGATGGCGTGCCCGTCCGGGTTCGACCGGGTGCGGTGGAAGCTGTCCGCCCGCTCCCCGCAGCCGGAGACGATGCCGAGCACCGTCGCACCGCGCGCCGTCGCATGCTCAAGGCTTTCCAGCACCAGGGCTGCCGCGCCCTCGCTCATCACGAAGCCGTCGCGCGTCTTCTCGAAGGGGCGGGAGGCAGCCTCGGGATCGTCGTTGCGTGCCGTCAGCGCGGAGAGCAGCGAGAAGCGGATCACCGCCTCCGGCTGCACGGAGCCATCGGCGCCGAGCGCGATCGCCGCGTCGGATTCGCCGCGCTGGATCGCCTCGACCGCCATCTGGATCGCCGAGGCGCCGGTGGCGCAGGCCGTGGTCAGCGCGATCGGCGCCCCCTCGGTGCCGAACTTCGCGGCCAGGCGCTCGCCGACACCGCCGAACAGGAAGGTCTCATAGATGTCGGACCGGCCGATCGCGACCTTGGTGATGGCCGGATAGGCGCCATTGCCATTCGCCTGGCGGGCGAGTTCGAAGCGCTGCGGCCATTCCAGCTCGACCGGCGGCATGCCGACCATCAGCGGGCCGGGGAAGGCGCCTGGCTCACCGAGCGCGGCCTGGGCCAGCGCTTCCTCGACCGCGGCCTCGGCCATGCGTTCGACCCGGATGGCGGAGGAGACCGGCTCCGCGCCCGCCGCTTCCTCGGGCAGTTCGACGGTGCCGGCGATGGTGGTGCGCAGCGTGTCCACCGGGAAACGGCGGATGCGGGAGATGCCGGACTTGCCCGCGGTGATCGCCGCCCAGTTCGCCTCCCGCCCCCAGGCGAGGGGGGTGACGAGGCCGATGCCGGTGACGGCGACCAGCGGCCGCCCGAGATGGTCCTTCATGCCGCGCGCTCCAGAAGGGCGAGGGCCTCCCCGCGCCACTGGCCGAAGCCGGTGACGAGGATGCGTTCGACCGGGCCATCCCCGGCATCGGCCGGGTCCATGGCGGGGTAGAAGCCGCCGCGCGACAGCGCCAGGGCGCCGAGCGCGACATTCGCCGGGAAGGCGGCTTCGACGCCGTGGCCGAGCAGCGTGCCGGTGCGGCGGACCGCCGCGGCGCCGAGGCTGGCGAGGAAGGCGTCCTCCTCGGCCCGCGCCTCGGCCACGCCGGTCATGCCGGACAGCACGCCGAGTCCGCCGGCGGGAGCGCCGAGCTTCTGCCAAAGCGCCTGCGCCGCGGTGGCCGACGCACCGGTGCGCTTGTGCGCCGCATCGGTGGCGACGCCAGCCAGCCGCGCCAGCGGCGTCGCGCCGCGCGCCGCCGCGTGTCCGGCGGTTTCCAGCACCAGGAAGGCGCCGAGCGCGCCGCTGACGAAACCGCCCTTGCCGTCGCGCGCCGAGACCGGCGCGAAGGGGCCGCGCCACAGCGCGTCGCCCGCGCCATACAGCAGCGCCAGGTCCCAGCGCTGCGAGGCATAGGCACCGCCCACCAGGGCGATGCCGCCCCGGCCTTCGGACAGGCGGGCGGCGGCGATGCGCACCGCATCGGCGGCGGCCGATTCCTCGCCCATGAAGGTGCGGGACGATCCGGTGACGCCGTGGACGATCGAGATGTTGCCGGCGAGCAGGTTGGACAGCTGCGCGAGGAACAGCGTCGGGCGCAGGTCGGTGGCGAGCTTCTCGTTCAGCGCGCGGCCGGCTTCGTCGGCGGGCAGGGTGCAGAAGGCGGAGGCCACTGCTTCATCCACCGCGACGTCGCGCTCGCCGCCGCCGGCGGCGACGATAAGGTGCATGTCCGACACCAGCCCGCGCGCGCCGGCCTGGTCGATGGCAAGGCCCGCGGCATAGGTGCCGAGGCGCTGCCAGGGCTCCATCTGCCGCTGGTCGCCCTTCTTCGGGATCTGCGCGTCGAGGCTCAGGGCGGGCAGCGGATGCACCGGATAGGGGGCGAAGGCGGCCTCATCCAGCACCGGGGCGGCGCCGGGCTTCGACAGCACACCCCAGTGCAGGTCCGGCCCCTCGCCGAGCGAGGAGACGAGGCCGATGCCGGTGATGACGACGTCCTGGCGGGTCATGCGAGGCCGAGCTCCTGCCCGCGCTGCTTCATCGCAGCCGAGAGTTCGGGGGCGGGGAAGTCCATGATGCGCAAGGTCAGCTCCGCGTCGCAGATGCGCTTGCCGGCGGCCTCGATGCGCGCCTTGGTCACGGCATAGCCGGACCCGTCATGCAGGCGCTGCGCATGGACCGTGACGGGCGTGCCGGGGCCGACGAAGGAGCGGAACTTCGCCTCCTTCACCCCCATCAGGAAGGGCATGCGCTCGAAGTTCATCAGCTTCAGCAGCAGCCAGCCGGAGGCCTGGGCCATCGTCTCGACCAGCAGCACGCCGGGCATCAGCGGGTAGCCGGGGAAATGGCCCTCGAAGACCGGGGACGCGTCGGGGATGGTGCTCTCGACCACGATCGCCTCGCCCTCGAGCGACGCGACCCGGTCCACCATCTGGAAGTATTCGAGCTTCAAGGCGGGTTCTCCCCGGCCGAGGCCGGCTCAGCCGCCCTTGGCGGCGACCAGCTCATCGATGCGCGCGGCGAGGTTCTTCATGACGAAGTATTGCTCGGCGGGCGCGGTGCCGGCGTTGACTTCCTGCGTCCAGGCCTCGACCGGCACCTTGATGCCGAAGGCCTTGTCGATGGCGAAGACGATGTCGAGGAAGTCGAGGCTGTCGATGCCGAGGTCGTTGATGACGTGGCTGTCGGGCAGGATCTTGTCCCGCTCGACTTCACTGTTCTCGGCGATGATGTCGGCGATGCGGTCGAAGGACGAGGCCATGGGTGGCCCTCCGTGAGGAATCCGGGGTGGGGATAAGGGATTGGGGGGCGTCTTTGGCGCGAATGGACGCGAAAGGCAAGGTTCGGGCACCATCCCTGCAATGGTGTCCCGGACGCATCCGGTACGTGCCGCCCGCCTCCAACCCGCGAGGAGCGCCGATGTCATTGTATTTCGGGGCCGGTGACGACCGCCCGGTGCGGCGTGCTGAGGACGTCCAGACGTACCTCCCAGACGATCGCAAGCACCATTATCGAGACGAATTCAGTATGGCGGAAGCCGCCAAGTGCTGGGTCGCGGCCCAGCCCGCCTTGCCGCCTTCCGTTGCCGCGGTCGTCGGCTCACCATCCTTATTGCGTGCGCATTTTGAGTACCCGACGCGCGTCTGGGGCGGAGGGACCGCAATGGCGGACGTGATGGCCTTCATCCCCGACGCCGTCATTGCCATCGAAGCCAAGGTTAACGAACCCTTCGACGACCTGATCGCGGATTGGGTCGAGCGCAACGCGCGGACCAATCCACAGTCCCCGCCACATCGGCGCGGCGTCGTCGCCCAATATGCGCAAGCCTTCGGGGTCACGGCCGAGGCGTTGGCTGGCATCCGGTACCAGTTGCTGCAACGGACCCTTGGCGCGGCGCGTACGGCAAGCGCGGCAGGCTTGGCCGCCGCCTGGATGATCGTGCAGGACCTGACCTACGGACGGGCCGGCAATCACGCATCCAATCGGGCTGATTTCGAACGCTTTCGGGGGCTGGTGGGGCCATCCCCGGTACTGGAAGGCATTCCCGTGCATCTCGGCTGGGTCGATGAACCGCCGCCGGCCGTCCCATAGACGCCCGGCCCTGGTGCCCCCGGGGAGATTCGAACTCCCACACCCTCTCGGGCGAGCGATTTTGAGTCGCCTGCGTCTACCGTTCCGCCACAGGGGCCTGGGCTGCCCCATGCCTAGCCGGGGGCGACGGGGGTCGTCCAGCCCGGGCCGGGGCTATTCCGCTGCCGTGGCCCTGGCCGGCGCCTCGACATTCTTCGTCTCGAACTCCGCCGGGCCGGTGATCTCAAGGATCTCGACATCGTCCGAGTGCTGGATCTCCCGGTGCCTGACGAGGCGCGGCTGGTAGCAGCAATCCCCAGCTTTGAAGGTCTTCTCGCCGATATCCTCGTATTCGAACTTCACCCAGCCCTTCAGCACGAAGAACATCTGGAAGGGCAGGTCATGGGTGTGCCACTGGCCGGTGGCGTGCTCGCCGGGGATGGCGCGGATGACATGCGCGCCAAAGGCGCCCTCGGTGGCGTCCTTGATGCCGAGGTCGCGGTATTCGAAGAAGGCGCGCAGGCCGCGCTCGAAATGCGCGCCCTCGGCGTGGCTGGTGGCAGTCCGGGTCATCGTTCTCTCCCTCATTCCAGCGGCAGGGCGACGTGGGTCACGAAGCCCGGCCGGGTCTTCAGCGCCTCATAATACGCCGCGAGGTTCGGCAGGTCCGGTCGTTCGATCGGCAGGCTGAACCAGCGATGCACCCAGCAGCCGAGCGCGATGTCGGCGAGCGTCACATGGTCGGCGCAGAGGAAGCGGCGCTCGGCCACCCGCGCATCGACGATCTTCCATAGCCGGCCGGCATCCTCGCGCGCCTTCTTCTCGGCCGCCCAGTCGCGCTCGTTCTCCTTCAGCCGGACATGGGTGAAGAAGATCACCACCATCGGGGCGACGACGTGGCCGAGCGTCCAGTCCATCCAGGTCTCGACCTCGCCCCGCGCGCGGGGCGCGGCGGGGTACAGCGCGCTGCCGGGGGCATGGGCGTTGCAGAGGTAGCGGGCGATGGCGTTGCTTTCCCACAGCGCCCAGCCATCGTCCTCCTGCAGGGTCGGCACCAGCCCCATCGGGTTCATGGCGCGATATTCGGGTTCGCGGGTGCGGCCGAAGGCGCCGCCGGCATCGATGCGTTCATAGGGCAGGCCGAGCTCGTCGAGGGTCCAGAGGACCTTCATCACGTTGCTGGAACTGGTCCGGCCCCAAAGCTTGCGCATCGTTCTCTCCCATGAGTTTCGCGGGAGGCTAGCGCATCCGGGGAACCGCGCCAGGGGAGGTGCGGCCATGGCTCCGGTTGCGTAGCGGCCGTTGCGGCGCAACATGGGCGCCATGGGACCCGCCCTTCTGATCGCCGCCCTCGCCGCCGCCGCGCCACTTTTTGCCATCGGCAGCGAGACCTGGTGGGGGCTCGCCCCCTGCGCGCTCTGCCTGTGGCAGCGCTGGCCCTATTGGGTGGCGGCGGGCCTCGCTGCGCTCGGCATCGTCCTGCCGGGGCGGGCGCGGGCCGTGCTGATCGGGCTGGCGGGACTCGCGGCCCTGGTCACGGCCGGGATCGGCGCGCTGCATGTCGGGGTGGAGCAAGGCTGGTGGCCGTCCCCACTGCCGGGTTGCCAGGCGCCGACTGCGGGGGGCGCGGGCAGCAGCATCGACGACATGATGCGCAGCCTGGCGGCCGCGCCGTCCAAGCCCTGCGATGCCGCGACCTACCTGATCCCCGGCCTGCCGCTGTCCATGGCGGCGATGAACTTGCTCTACGGGCTTGGCCTCGGCGCGCTGGCGCTGGGCCTGGCGAAGCGCCAGGCGCGGGGCTGAACAGCGGCGCGAAACGCAATCCCTGGACAAAAGGATAGCGGTCCGGCGGTCCCGCATCCTTTTCTGCCTCCTGGCGTTCTGTTTGCACCCACCGGGAGGTCCGGCATGCGCGGGCTCATCGCGCTGATCTGCGCCATGTCCTTCGCCGTGTCCGCGCGCGCCGAGGTGACGCTTGCCGTGTCCTGCGGCGCCGTCGGCATTGAGGCACGGCTGTGCCGGGAAGGCGCCGAAGCCTGGGCGCGCGGGACGGGCAATCGCGTGACGATGGTCTCGACCCCGGCCAGCGCCACGGAACGGCTGGCGCTGTACCAGCAATTGCTGGCTGCGCGCTCGCCCGACATCGACGTGCTGCAGGTCGATGCCATCTGGCCCGGCATGCTGGCCGGGCATCTGGTGGATCTGTCCGACCGGCTGGATGAAGCCACCCGCGCGGCGCAGTTCCCCGCCATGCTGGCGAACAACACGGTCGATGGCCGGCTGGTCGCCATGCCGTGGTTCACCGCGGCGGGCATCCTCTATTACCGCCGGGACCTGCTGGAAAAACACGGCCTGCCGGTCCCGCAGACCTGGCGCGACCTGACCGAGGCCGCCCGCCGCGTGATGGCGGCCGAACGCGCCGCCGGGCAGCCGCGCCTCTGGGGCTTCGTCTTCCAGGGCCGCGCCTATGAGGGCCTGACCGTCAACGCGCTGGAATGGATCAACAGCCATGGCGGCGGCACCATCGTCGGCGCGGATGGCGCGGTGACCATCGACAACCCGGCGGCGGTCGCGGCATTGGCCCAGGCCGCAGGCTGGATCGGCGACATCGCCCCGCCGGGCGTGCTGAACTATGCCGAGGAGGAGACGCGCGCCGTCTTCCAGCCCGGCAACGCCGTCTTCATGCGGAACTGGCCCTATGCCTGGCCGCTCCTGAATGCCGAGGACAGCCCGGTCCGGGGCAGGGTGGGCGTCGCGGTGCTGCCGCGCGGTGAGGGCGAGGGCGGGCGGCACAGCGCGACGCTGGGCGGGGAGCAACTCGCCGTGTCCCGGTATTCCCGTCACGCATCGGAAGCGGCGGCCCTGGTGGCCTACCTGACATCGCGGGAGGAACAGAAACGCCGGGCCATCGCCGGCGGGCTCAACCCGACCTTCCGCGACCTCTATGACGATGCGGAGGTGCTGGCGGCCAACCCCTTCTTCGCCCCGCTGCGCGCCACCTTCGAGAATGCCGTGCCGCGCCCCTCCGGTGTCACGGGCCCGCGCTACAACCAGGTCTCGGCAGCATTCCGCAATGCGGTGCACACAGTGCTGGGCCGACGCGCAGAACCGGCGGCGGCGCTGGCCGCGCTGGACCGGCGGCTGCGCCGCATCGGGCGGGACGGGCTGTGGTGATGCGGTCCGGCAGCGGCCTGTCGGCGCTGGCACTGGAACGGCGCCGCGCTGCCTGGCTGTTCCTGCTGCCGATGGTCGCGGCGGTGCTGCTGGTGGGCGGCTGGCCGCTCGTGAGGACCGTCTGGTTCTCCCTGACCGATGCGCGGCTGGACGACACCGCAGCGCCGGGTTTCGTGGGGGCCGCGAACTACGTGCTGCTGCTGCAGGACGCGGAATGGTGGAACGCCGTGCGGAACACCGTGGTCTTTGCCGCGGTGTCGGTCGCGATCGAGACGCTGCTCGGCCTGGTGATCGCGCTGGCGCTGAACCAGCGCATGCGCGGGCGGGGCCTGCTGCGCGCCGCCATGCTGATCCCCTGGGCCATCCCCACCGTGGTCTCGGCGCAGATGTGGGGCTGGATGCTGCACGACCAGGCGGGCGTCGTGAACGAGGCCCTGCTCGCCCTCGGCCTCATCGCGCAGCCCGTCGCCTGGACCGCCGATCCCGACCTCGCGCTGTGGGCGGTCGTCGCGGTGGATGTGTGGAAGACCACGCCCTTCATGGCGCTGCTCATCCTCGCCGCGCTGCAATTGCTGCCAGGCGAGATCTACGAGGCCGCGGAGATCGACGGCCTCGGGCCGGTCGGCCGTTTCTTCCGCATCACCCTGCCGCTGATCCGTCCCGCGCTGATGGTCGCGGTGATTTTCCGCGCGCTCGATGCGCTGCGCGTCTTTGACCTCATGTATGTGCTGTCGGGCAGCAGCGCGGCCACCGCGTCGATGTCGGTCTATGCGCGGCAGCAGCTGGTCGAGTTCCAGGACCTTGGCTTCGGATCGGCGGCGGCGACGGGGCTGTTCGTCGTCATCGCCATCGCGACGGCACTGCTGGTCACGCTGGGGCGCGTGCGCCTGGGTGCCGCGGAGGGCGGGCGATGACCGCGCGACGCCTGCGCCGCCTCGCAGGCCGCGCGGCCTTCGCGCTGCTGATGCTGGTGATCGCCATCTACACGGTGTTCCCCTTCTACTGGGCGATCGTCACCTCGCTGAAGTCGGGCAGTGCGCTGTTCGGTGCGGATGTCTTCCCGGCGCAGCCCGCCTGGGACAACTACGCGGCGGTGTTCCGCGACCGGCCCTTCGCGCGGAACATCCTCAACTCGGTCCTGGTGGCGGGGTCGGTGGTGGCGGTCTCGCTCGGCCTTGGCCTGACCGCCGCCTTCGCGCTCGGCCGCGTCGCCTTCCGCGGCCGGGGCCCGCTGCTGGCGGCGATCCTCGCCGTGTCGATGTTCCCGCAGGTGGCGGTGCTGTCCGGCCTGTTCGAGCTGATCCGCTGGCTCGGTCTCTACAACAGCCTGGGCAGCCTCGTGCTGTCCTATCTGATCTTCACCTTGCCTTTCACGGTCTGGGTGCTGACCACCTTCATGCGGGAGATGCCGCGCGAGCTCGAGGAAGCCGCGATGATCGATGGCGCCACGCCTTGGATCGTGGTGACCCGCGTGTTCCTGCCGATCATGAGGCCGGCCATGGCAACGACCGGGCTGCTGGCCTTCATCGCCGCCTGGAACGAGTTCCTGTTCGCCCTGACCTTCACCCTGACCGATGAGATGCGCACGGTGCCTGTCGCCATCGCGCTGATCAGCGGGGCGAGCAGTTTCGAACTGCCCTGGGGGCGCATCATGGCGGCCTCCGTCATCGTGACGATGCCGCTGATCCTGCTGGTGCTGGTCTTCCAGCGGCGCATCGTGGCAGGCCTGACGGCCGGGGCGATCAAGGGATGAGCAAGGCTTGCCGGCCCAGCCGTCGAGCCGTTACCCTATCCGCATGATGCGCCTCCAGCCTGGCGACCCAGCGCCCTGGTTCCATCTGCCTTCCACGGACAACCCGAACTACGCCTTTCATTCGGTGGCCGGGCGCTACGTCCTGCTGGCCTTCATCGGGTCCGCGGCGCGGCCGGAGGCCCAGGCCGCGCTGGCCGCCATCGCCGCGCGGCGCGACCTGTTCGACGATGAGAAGGCCTGCGTCTTCGGCATCAGCGTCGATCCGACGGACCGCGAGCAGGGGCGGTTGCAGCCTTCCCTGCCGGGCATCCGCTTCCTGTTCGACTTCACCGGCAAGGTCGGGCGGGACTATGGCGTGATCCGCAAGGATCCGGCGCAGGCGGACGGGGCGGAAATCTTCACGCCATGCTGGGTGTTGCTCGACCCCATGCTGCGCGTGATCGAGACGCAGCCGATCATGCAGGCGGATGCGGTGCTCGACCGCCTGGCCGGCCTGCCGCCGGCGGCCGAGCATGCCGGCTTCGAGATGCCGCCGCCGGTGCTGGTGCTGCCGCGCATCTTCGACCCCGCCCTGTGCCGCGCCCTGATCGCCCATTACGAGGAACAGGGCGGCGCGCCCTCGGGCTTCATGCGGGAGGTCGACGGCAAGACGGTCGGTGTCTTCGACCCGGCGCTGAAGCGCCGGCAGGATTGCGCCATCGCGGATGAGGCGCTGCGCAGGGCGGCGCGCGAATCCATCCTGCGCCGCATCGTGCCGGAACTGCTGAAGGTCCATCATTTCCATGCCACGCGGATGGAGCGCTACATCGTCGCCTGCTACGATTCGGCCGAACGCGGCCATTTCGGCGCGCATCGCGACAACACCACATCCGGCACCGCGCATCGCCGCTTCGCCGTGACGATCAACCTCAACGCCGAGGAATTCGAGGGCGGCGAATTGTGCTTCCCCGAATACGGCAAGCGGTCCTGGCGCGCGCCAACCGGGGGCGCGGTGGTATTCTCCTGTTCCCTGCTGCACCAGGCGCTGCCGGTCACGGCCGGGCGGCGCTACGCCTTCCTGCCCTTCCTGTACGACGACGCGGCCGCGCGCCAGCGCGAGGCGAACAACGCGAAGCTGGGCGAGGGGGTCGGGGAATATCGCGGGGCGGCGGCGCCGGTCGGGTGACGCGGCGCGGGGCGATGCGGTCCTTCAGTACCGGGTGTGCGCAAGCGCACGGCGCCGGCGGGATCGGCTCACAAAGGCGTTGACCCCGTGGGCGGCATTGCCCGCATCCTGGGTGCCGTCCCGCATTTGCTCGGAGGAGCCCCCCTTCATGGTCAGACTTGCCCTGGTCGCTGCCGCGCTGGTCGGCGCGCTGATGCCTTCGCCCGGCCGCGCTGCCGGGCCGCCGGCCGACGCCGCCGCCGTGCCTGCCGCCTGGGTCGAGGCGTATGGCACCAACCAGGGCCCTGCGGCTGCGGCGATGTACACGCCTGATGCGACATTGTGGGGCAGTGTCAGCCGCGAGCGGACCATCGGCACGGCGGCCATCAGCGACTATTTCGGCCGCACCCGGCCTGGCGTGGCGAGCAACACGGTCACGCTCGGCGACTACACGCTGCGGGAGGTCGCGCCCGGTGTGGCGGTCGCCTCGGGCGTCTACACCTTCCACCGCCGGCTGAACGATGGCAGCGCGTCCTCGGACCCGTCCCGCTTCAGCATGACCTTCCTTCGCGGCGCGGATGGCCTGTGGCGAATCGCCGACCACCATTCGTCGCGACTGCCGCCCGCTCCGCGATGACAGTGCCTGCGGGCTGGAGGGGCGAGCCCCTCCAGTTCCTGCCTCACCCTTCCAGCTCGCTGTCCCAGTAGAGGTAATCCCGCCAGGACTGATGCAGGTAGTTCGGCGGAAACCCCCGCCCATTGTCCTGCAATTCCCACGACGTCGGCTGGCGCGGTTCCTGCCGTGGCAGCATGTGGCATTCGCGCGGCAGGCGGCTGCCCTTGCGCAGGTTGCACGGTCCGCAGGCGGTGACGACGTTGTCCCAACTGGTGCGCCCGCCGCGCGACCGCGGGACGACGTGGTCGAAGGTCAGATCCGGTGTCGGCCGCCCTTCGCCGCAATACTGGCATTCGAAGCGGTCGCGCAGGAATACGTTGAAGCGTGTGAAGGCCGGCCGCCGCGTCGCGGGGATGAATTCCTTGAGCGCGATCACCGATGGCAGCCGGAAGGCGAGGGAGGGCGAATGCACCTCCACCTCGTATTCCGACAGCACCGAGACGCGATCGAGGAACACCGCCTTCACCGCATCCTGCCAGGACCAGATGGAGAGCGGGAAATAGGAGAGCGGGCGAAAATCCGCATTCAGCACAAGGGCTGGGTAGGACTGGCCACCGGAGAACTGTCCGCCGTCAGGCAAGCGCCGCTCCTTCCAGCGACGCGCCACCAAGACTTGGGGCCTGACCCGGCGGAAAGGCCCCAGATGTTGTGGCGCCGCCGCGTATCGGCAGCATGCATGACACGCGGCGCGGGGTGCCGCAACCCTTCTGCGAGAGGTTTCAAACGTCTGTCACGTTGTGCTGAGAACGCCGCGCAGCACCTCGGCCCCGGCGGCGAGGCCGACCTCGTCCAGGCCATGGCCGAGGCCCGGGCGGTACAGCGCACGCACCGGTACGCCGGCGGCGGTGAGCGCGGCCTCGGCCATGCGCGACGCGCCGACCGGCACGACCTCGTCGGCCTCGCCATGAACCAGCAGCACGGCGGGCCTGGCGGCGAGCCGCGCGGCGAGATCCTCCGCGCCGAGCATCCCGCCGGAATAGGCGAGGATGCAGGCAGGGTCCTGCACCGCGCCGCGCAGCCCGGCTTCCAGCACCGTCATCGCGCCCTGGCTGAAGCCCATCAGCGCGACACGGCCGGGCGCGAGGTGGAGCCGCGCGACCTCCGCTGCCACGAAGCGCCCGAGTGCCTCGGCTGCGCCCGCCACCCCGGCCGCGAGCTGCGTCGCGGATCGGTCCCACAACGGGAACCATTGCCGCCCGAACGGGATGCCGTCGCAGGCTTCCGGCGCATGGGGTGCGACGAACAGCGCGCCGGGCAGCACCTCGGCCCAGACGGCGGCGAGGTCGATCAGGTCGTTCCCATCGGCGCCGAAGCCATGCACCAGCACGACCAGCGCATCGGCCGCCTCGCCATTCGTGGGGCCGAAGCGTGGCCCGTCCAGCGCATCCATGCGCGATCCCCCTTGCCGATTGGTGCATCCGCCCGCTACCGGCTGTGACGCATGGGCGCAACCGCCATCGTCACCCGCTTCGCGCCGAGCCCGACCGGGCATCTGCATCTCGGCCATGTCCATTCGGCGGCCTTCGCCTGGCGGCAGGCGCGGCAGGCGGGCGGCCGCTTCCTGCTGCGCATCGAGGATATCGACCCCGTGCGCTGCCGGCCCGAATTCGCCGAGGCGATTCCCGACGATCTCGCCTGGCTCGGCCTGCATTGGGATGGCCCGGTGCGGGTGCAGTCGGCGCATCTGCCGGACTATCGCGCGACGCTCGACGCGCTGTCGGCGCGCGGTCTGCTCTACCCCTGCTTCTGCACCCGCGCCGACATCGCGCGGGAGATCGCCGCTTCCGCGGCCGCGCCCCATGGGCCGGACGGGCCGCTTTACCCCGGCACCTGCCGGCGGCTGTCGGCGGATGAACGCGCATCGCGCGTCGCGGCCGGTGAGGCGCATGCGCTGCGCCTCGACATGGCCGCCGCGCTCGCGACGCTGGCCGCTCCCCTGACTTTCGAGGAACGCGGCTCCCGCATCACCTGCGATCCCGCGCAGTTCGGCGACGCGGTGCTGGCGCGCAAGGACGTGCCGGCCTCCTACCATCTCTGCGTCACCCATGACGACGCGCTGCAGGGCGTGACGCTGGTGACGCGCGGGGAGGACCTGAAGCCGGCGACCGACCTGCACCGCCTGTTGCAGGCGCTGATGGGCTGGCCGGAACCGCGCTACGCGCACCACGCGCTGCTGACGGATGCGAGCGGCCGGCGGCTGGCCAAGCGGGACCGCGCCGCGACGATCCGCGACTTGCGCGCGGAGGGTGCGACGGCAGCCGAGGTGCTGCGCCGCGCCGGCGCCGGCTGACCAGCGGCGGCCTGTTTCCCCGCCTGGCGAAAACGCTCTAGCCTCGGTGCCTGAGCCCCCCGGGAGGGGCACGAGGAAACGCAACCATGCTGACAAGACGCCTGATCGGCGCAACCGCCATGGGCCTGCTGGCGCGGCCCGCGCTCGCGCAATGGCAGCCGACGCGCCCCATCCGCGTGCTGGTGGGCTTCGCGCCCGGGGGTGGGACCGACATCACCACGCGCACCATCAGCGCGAAACTCCAGACCCTGCTCGGCCAGCCCATCGTGGTGGAGAACCGCCCCGGCGCCGGCGGCAACCTGGCCAGCGAAGCCACCGTCAACGCGCCGGCCGACGGCACCGCGCTGATGATGGGCACCATCGCCTCGCTGGTGATGAACCCGATCATGACGCGGCTGTCCTTCGACGTGCTGACTGACCTCACCAGCATCGGCCGGTCGGTCGAGGTGACGAACTTCCTGGTCGTGGCACCCGAGAAACCCTGGCGCAGCCTGCCCGAGCTGATCGCCGCGGCGAAGGCCAAGCCGGGCGAGCTGTCCTATGGTTCCTCCGGTGTCGGCGGCGCGGGGCATCTGGGCGGCGCGCTGCTCGATTCCATGGCGGGGATCGAGACGATCCACGTGCCCTATCGCGGCGGCGGGCAGCTCATCACCGACATCCTCTCGGGCAAGGTGGATTTCTCGATCGCGACGGCGGCGACGGTGCTGCCGCATATTGAGGCTGGGCGACTGCGTGCGCTCGCCGTGCCGTCCCCGCGCCGCAGCGCGCTGCTGCCCGACATCCCCACCGTGGCCGAGGCGGCGAACCTGCCGGGCTACGAGGTGGCGAACTGGTACGCGATGATGGGCCCGCGCGGCCTGTCACGGCCGATCGTCGATCGCGTCAATGCCATGATGAACGAGGCGATGCGCGACCCGGACGTGGCGTCGAACCTCGCCAAGCACGGCCTTGAACCGGCGCCGAGCACGCCCGAGGAACTGACCGGCTTCATCCGCGCCGAGACGACCAAGTGGCGCCCGATCATCGAGCGGGCGGGGGCCAACGCGAACTGAGCCGCTTCTCCAGGAAGCGGCTGATCGGCGTGGCTTCGTAGGGCGCGAAGGGGCCGCGCGGCAGGAAGCCCGCACGGCGGTACATCGCGTGGGCTTCCTCGTTCCGCGTGCCGACTTCCAGCAGCAGCGTGCTGATGCCGAGCCGAGCCGCTTCCCGTTCCGTGCCGGTAAGCAGCGCCCGCCCCACGCCGCGCCGGCGAAAGGCATCGCTGACAATCATGCGCTTCAGTTCGGCGGTGCCGTCGCCACGGTCGAACAGCGCGCAACAACCCGCCGCGCACCCGCCGACGCGCGTGACCAGCAGCTGGATGCCGGGCGCCGCGAGCGCCGCCGGATCGATCGCCCGCCGATAGGCGTCCGGGTAGAGCGCCGCCGCCACCGCGTCGGAGTGTCGCAGCAGGGCCGCGACCTCCTCCTGCAGCGGTGTCTCGACCCGGACCTCCATCAGCGCCCCTTGAACACCGGCTTGCGCTTCTCGTTGAACGACGCGATGCCCTCTCGCCGGTCCTCGGTGCCGACGAGCTGGTTGTAGCATTCCACCTCGAAGCGCAGCGCGGACCGCAGGTCCATCTGCAGCCCGAAATGCATCGACCGCTTCGCCTGGCGCACCGACAGCGGCGCGTTGCGCGCAATGGTGCGCGCGGCGTCCATCACCGCCTCGGCCAGCGCCTCGCGCGTGTCGAGCACGCGGTTCAGGATGCCCCAGTCGCAGGCATCCTGCGCGGTGAAGGGACGCCCGGTCAGGATGATCTCCTTCGCGCGACGCTCGCCGACGATGCGCGGCAGCGTCTGCGTGCCGCCCGCGCCGGGCATGATGCCGATGGTCACTTCCGTCAGCGCGAAGCGCGCGGCGGCGACGCCATAGGCGAAGTCCGACGCCAGCACCATTTCCAGGCCACCCGCATAGGCATGCCCCGACACCGCCGCGACGATCGGGATCGGGCAGTCGAGCTGCGCCCAATAGGCGCGCTCGAAGATCTCATGCTGGTGGCGCCAGGCGGCGTCCGTCATGCCGTGGCGTTCCTTGAGATCGCCGCCGCCGCAGAAGGCCTTCTCCCCGGAGGCGGCGAAGACGACGCAGCGCGTCTCCCCGGGTTCGGCCGTCAGATGCGTCCAGACCGCGTGCAGGTCGCGCCCCATCTGGGTGTTCAGAGCGTTCGAGACATGCGGGCGGTTCAGCCGCACCACCAGCACATGCGGCTCGGGGGCTTCCAGTTGCAGGGTCTCGTACTGGGGCAGGTCCATGGGCGGCATCCTCCGGATTCGGCTGCCGCGCAGACTGCGCTGGCGGCATCGCCTTGTCAGCGCCTGGTCCGGCTTGTGACCGGGATCGCTGGCCCGGCGGAGCGCAAAGGCTAATACACCCACAACATTCCGCATGCGGAAGAAACAAAGGTGCGCGACATCGCCTGTCGCGCGCCGTTTGGGGTTCGCACCATGGCCGAGATCGTCGGTACCGAAGGCAACGACGTCATCACCACGACCTTCAGCACGGTCAGCGGCCCGCTGCCGAGTGCCGCGGATGATGTGATCGTGGCGCTGGGCGGCCATGACCGCGTTGATGCCGGCGGCGGCAATGACGGCCTCGTTGGCGGCGATGGCAACGACACGCTGCGGGGCGAAGACGGAGATGACGTCATCGAAGGCGGCTTCGGCAGCGACAGGCTGTCGGGCGGGGCCGGTATCGACTGGCTGAACTACGCCTCTGACGTCGCCGGCGTCACGCTCGACCTATTCTTCATCGAGAATGGCGGATCGGGCGGGCAGGCCGCGGGCGACATCTATCTCGATTCCTTCGAAGCGGTGATCGGCGGTTCGGGCAACGACGCCATCGTCGGCAACGACTTCGTGAGCAATACCATTGCCGGCGGCGCCGGCAACGACACGCTGCGTTCGTTCGGCACCTTCGGCAATGACCTGCTGCTGGGTGGAGAGGGCCAGGATTCGATCAGCGTCTTCGGCGGCAACAACATTATTTCCGGCGATGGCGGCAACGACACTCTCATCTCGGGGATCGGCGACGATTTCATGGATGGCGGGTCGGGTGACGACAGCCTGACCGGTGGTGACGGCAACGATACGCTGAACGGCGGCGGTGGCAGCGACACGTCGTTCGGCGGCAACGGCAACGACTACATCGTCGCCGTGCTTGGCGTACCCGAGGTCATCGTCGGCGGGGCCGGCAGCGACACGCTCGACACCACGGCCTTCGGCTTCGACTACGTGGTCAACCTCGCCACCGGCCTGACCGACTGGGCAGGCGAAAGCTTCACGGAGATGGAAAACATCATCTCCGGCATCGGTTCCGACACGCTGACCGGCACCGCCGACGCGAACTTCATGGATGCCGGCGACGGCAATGATTCGGTCGACGCCGCTGCGGGCGCCGACAACCTGGTTGGCGGTGCGGGCAACGACACGCTGCGGGGTGGGGATGGGGACGACGTCGTTGAAGGCGGTTCCGGCGGTGACAGGCTGTCGGGCGGTGCCGGCCTCGATCTGCTGAGCTACGCCTCCGACACCGCCGGCGTCACGGTCAACATGTCCGCCATCGGGAATGGCGGTTCCGGCGGGGAGGCCGCGGGCGACATCTATCTCGATGCTTTCGAAGGGGTGATCGGCGGTTCGGGCAACGACTCCATCGTCGGGAGGGATGCTGCAAGCGACACCATTGTCGGCGGCGGCGGCAACGACACCCTCGCTTCCGGGAGCGGCGACGACCTCATGGATGGCGGGTCAGGCAATGACAGCCTGGTCGGCGGCGACGGCAACGACACGCTGAACGGCGGCGGCGGCAGCGATACCGCGCTCGGCGGCAATGGCGACGACTACATCGTCGCCGTGCTTGGCTACCCCGAGGTCATCGTCGGCGGCGCCGGCAGCGACACGCTCGACACCACGGCCTTCGAATTCGACTATGTGGTCAACCTCGCCACCGGACTGACCGACTGGGACGGTGAGAGCTTCACGGAGATGGAGCACATCATCGCCGGCATCGGGTCCGACACGCTGACCGGCACCGTCGGCGCGAACTTCATGTATGCCGGGGAGGGCAATGATTCGGTCGAGGGTGCTGCCGGCGCGGACACTTTGTTGGGCGACGCGGGCAACGACACGCTCTCCTCCGGGACCGGCAACGATCTCATGGATGGCGGGTCGGGGAACGACAGCCTCGTCGGTGGCGACGGCAACGACACGCTGAACGGCGGGGGCGGCAGCGATACCTCGCTTGGCGGCAATGGCGACGACTACATCGTCGCGGTGATCGGCACACCCGAGGTGATCGTCGGCGGCGCCGGCAGCGACACGCTCGACACCACGGCCTTCGGCTTCGACTACATGGTCAACCTCGCCACCGGCCTGACCGACTGGGATGGCGAGAGCTTCACGGAGATGGAGCACGTCATCTCCGGCATCGGGTCCGACACGCTGACCGGCACCGCCGGCGCGAACTTCATGTATGCCGGCGAAGGCAATGATTCGGTTGACGGCGGTGCAGGCGCCGACACCCTGTTCGGCGATGCGGGCAACGACACGCTCATCGGCGGCGGCGGTGCGAACACGATCGATGGCGGGGACGGCAACGACCTGCTGCAGGGCGGCAGTGACGCGGACGTGTTGATTGGCGGCGACGGCAACGACAGCATCACCGACACCGGTGGCAGCGGCAACACGATTTTCGGCGGCGCCGGGGCAGACACCATCACCAGTGCCGGAAATGCTCGGATCTCCGGTGGCGAGGACAGCGACAGCATCATCGGGGCCGCCAACGCGCAGACCATCGAAGGCGGCGCAGGCGGCGATGTGCTCGCCGGTGGATCGGGCACCGATTGGCTCAGCTATGCCGGCGACGCGACCGGCGTGCTGCTCGACTTCACCTCCGGCAACGTCCTCGGCGGCGATGCGGCGGGCGACAGCATCCTCGGTGGCTTCGAGGCCGTCATCGGCGGCAGTGGCGATGACGTCATCCTGCTGACCAACGCCGCGGGCATCACCACCGTGCGGGGCGGTGCAGGTGCCGACATCCTGGCCAGCCAGACGACGCTGGCGGGAACGCTTCTCGATGGCGGGGCCGGCACCGACACGCTGCTCGGCGGAGATCGTGCCGATTCGCTGCTGGGGGGCGACGGCGCGGATACGCTGGTTGGTGCGGGGGGCAACGACACGCTCGTCGGCGGCGCGGCGGCTGACCGCATGATCGGTGGCGATGGCAATGATCTCTACATCGTCGCTGCCGGCGATGTGGTGACCGAGTTCGGCGGTGGCGGCGCGGATACCGTCCAAACCGCGCTTGCCAACCACGTGCTTGCGGACTTCGTGGAGCAGGTCGTCGCCATCGGCAGCGGGCCCCACCGCTTTACCGGCAATTCGATCGACAATGTCATGATCGGCAATGCCGGGGCGGACACGCTGCTGGGCATCGGCGGCAACGACACGCTCGATGGCCTGGGGGGCGCGGACAGCCTGGTCGGCGGCCTGGGCAACGACCGCTACATCGTCGGTGCCGGAGATGTGGTGGTCGAGGCCCTGAATGGTGGCACCGACCTGGTCGTCACGGGTCTCGCTGCCTATACGCTCGGCGCGAATGTCGAGAACATCACCGCCACCAACGCCATCGCCCATGCCTTCACCGGCAATGCGTTGGGCAACCGTATCCTCGGCAATGGTGGCGCCGATACCCTGGACGGTTCCCTGGGCAACGACACGCTCGAGGGTGGTGACGGAAACGACGTGCTGGTCGGCGGCCTCGGAAGGGACGTGCTGATCGGTGGTGACGGCAGCGACCGGTTCCGCGTTTCGAGCGCGGCCGAGAGCACCGTCGCGGCACCCGACCAGGTGCTCGACTTCACCTTCAACGCGACGGACGGCTTCGACCGCGTCGATCTGCGCCTGCTCGACGCCAACAGCTTCGTGGCTGGCGACCAGGCCTTCACCTATATCGGCGCGGCGGCCTTCGGCGGTGCCGGGGCGGCAAGTGCCGGGCAATTGCGCGTCACGTCGAGCGCACCGGGCGTCTTCCTCGCGGCAGGTGATGTGAATGGCGACGGCACGGCGGATGTCGCGGTAAGCATCACCAGCGCGACAGGCCCGGTCGCCGGGTGGTTCCTGCTGTAGGCGCGCCCGCTTGCGCATGGCATCCTCCGCCGCAACCGGAGGATGTGACATGCCCGAAGCCAATTTGCAGATCCTGTTGAAGCGCCGCCCCGTCGGCGCGCCCGTGCCCGAGGATTTCGCGATCGTCGAGACGCCCGTGCCCGAACCGGGCGAGGGCCAGGTGCTGGTGCGCGCGCGCTTTCTCTCGCTCGACCCCTACATGCGCGGGCGCATGGCGGATGCGAAATCCTATGCCAAGCCGGTGGATCTCGGCGCAGTGATGGAAGGCCAGACGGCGGGCGAGGTCGTCGCCTCCCGCGCGCCGGGCTTCGCGCCGGGCGATGTCGTGCTCGGCGGCTATGGCTGGCAGCGCTTCTCGGTCGTCGGGCCGGAGCGCCTGTTCAAGGTGCCGGCCGATAACCCGCCGCTCTCGGCGAGCCTCGGCGTGCTCGGCATGCCCGGCCTGACCGCCTGGTGCGGGCTTGAGGATATCGGTCAGCCCAAGGCCGGCGAGACGGTGGTGGTCAGCGCGGCTTCGGGCGCGGTCGGCCAGGTGGTCGGGCAGATCGCCAAGATCCGCGGCTGCAAGGTGGTCGGCATCGCGGGCGGCAAGGCCAAGTGCGACTTCGTGGTGAAGGAGCTCGGCTTCGATGCCTGCCTCGACCACCATGGCGACCTCGACGCGCAGCTCGACGCCGCCGCACCCGAAGGCATCGACGTCTATTGGGAGAATGTCGGCGGCAAGGTCCAGGCGGCCGTCTTCCCGCGCCTGCGCGACTACGGCCGCATGGTGATGTGCGGCATGATCGCCCAGTACAACGAGGCACCGGGTGCGGATGCCTCCGGCGCGCCGCCGGGCCCGAACCTTGGCCCCGTGGTGCGCAAGCGGCTGCGCATCCAGGGCTTCATCGTCAGCGACAGCGGCTGGACTCGCTACGGCACTTTCCGTGCCCAGATGGAAGCCTGGATGCGGGACGGGAAGCTGCGCTGGCGGGAGGATGTGGTGGACGGGCTGCGCCAGGCGCCGCAGGCCTTCATCGGCATGCTCAAGGGTGCCAATTTCGGCAAGCTGGTGGTGCGCGTCGATTGACCCGCCAGCGGGCCAGAACACGATAGATTGCGCGGCGGCAATTCGCCTTGCGCCCCGTGGGGGCGCACGGGATAGTCCGCCGGAAGCCAGTCTGACGGCCGGGAAACCGTGCGCTGGCGTAAGCGGATGACCATGGACGACGCCGCCCCTCACCAACGCGCCATCGGCGGCGTGGTCCACGAACCGGCTCCGCGGCGAAGGCGGGATGGCTGGCGGCTGTGGATCCTGCTGGTGGCTGCGCTATTGCTGCCCGCCGCAATCCTCGGCACCGGCGCCTGGGGCGCCTGGCACCTGACCTGGACGGAAACCGAGCGCGACCTGATCCGCGGCGTCGCCGTCAATGCCGACTACGTCAGGCGCAACTTCGAAAGCCTCGCCCGCACCGCCGGGCGCATCGAAGCGGTCATCGCCGGGCGCGAGGATGCGCCCCCGGCCACGCACGTCGCGCTGCAGGACGACATCCTTGGCCTGGTGCGCGAATTGCCGCTGGTCCGGGCCGTGCTGGTGCTCGGCGCCGCCGGGCAGCCCTGGCTTCATGTGACCGTGCCGGGCCGCGCCGACGGGGCGGCCGACCCGCCGGGCGGCGACATCGCCGAGGTCCTCGCGCGCACCGCGCCGGGGCGGATGGCGGCAGGCAGCGCCTACCGGCGGGGCGGGGGGGCGCTGCTTGCCCTTGGCGTGCGTGGCGTGGCGGAAGGCCGGGCCGTGGTCTTCGTGCTCGACGCGACGGAGATCGGCACAGCGCTTGGCCGCCATACCGACAGTGACGAGGATGCGGTCGCGCTGCTGCGCGGCGACGGCCAGATCCTGGCGCGCCAGCCGCCCTTCACGGACCCGCCGCCGCCGCTTTCCGCGGACCGCGCCCTGATGCGCGCGCTGGCGCAGGGCCAGGACAGCGGCAGCCTCATGGGCGCCATGCCGGGCGATGGCCAATCCGTCGCGGTCGCCTTTGGCCGGGTCGAGGCGATGCCCGACCTGGTGGTCGCGGTCGGCCGCCGTCGTTCGGACATCCTCGAGCGCTGGCGCCAGGTCATGGTGCCGCTGCTGCTGGTGGGCGTGCCGGCCGTGCTCGCGCTGATGGGCCTCGCCCTCGTCGTGCGCCGCCAGCAGGACGCGCTGGAGGAGGCGCTGGACGGGCTTGAGCAGAGGGTCGCCGAGCGCACGGACTCCCTGCGCGAAGGGGAGGAACGGCTGCGCCTCGCCGTCGAGGCCGGCCAGCTCGGCACCTGGGAGACGGACCTGCGCAGTGGGTTGTCCACGCGGTCCCCGCGCACGCTCGAGATCATGGGCTTCAACACCGGTATCGCCACCAGTCCGGTCGAGAACTGGACCGCGCGCATCCATGCCGGCGATCGCCGCCGCGTCCTCGATCTATGGGACCGGCTGGTGTCGGGCCGTGACCGCGTCTATCGCACCGAATACCGCTTCCTGCGCGCCGATGGCACCTGGCGCTGGCTTGAAAGCAGCGGCACGGCGGTGCGTATCGATCCCATGACCGGCCGTCCGCTGCGCCTGGCGGGTACGCTGCAGGACATCACCGAACGCCGCGAGACCGAGGAGCGGCGTGAATTGCTGACGCAGGAGGTGAACCACCGCGCCCGCAACGCGCTGGCCATCGTGCAGGCGATCCTGCGCCTGACGCACGCCCCGACGGCAGAGGAATTCGCCCAGCTGGTCGAAGGGCGGATCGCCGCTCTGGCCCGCGCGCAGTCCCTGCTCGCGGCGGAACGCTGGGCGGGCGCGCCGCTCGCGACGCTGATCGCCGATGAACTCGCGCCCTTCGGTGGCATCCGCGACGGCCGCTTCGCGCTGGACGGCCCGGCCTTCCGCATCCGCGCCGATGCGGTGCAGGCGCTCGGCATGGTGTTCCATGAACTCGCGACGAATGCGGCGAAGCATGGCGCGCTGTCGATGCCGGACGGGCGGGTCGCGGTCGCCTGGATCGTCGACGAGGGCGAGGCGGCGCTGCATCTGCGCTGGACCGAAACCGGCGGCCCGGCGCCGGGCTTCCCGACGCGGCGCGGCGTCGGGTCCCGGGTCATCGAGGCGACGGTGACGGGCCAGCTTGGCGGATCGGTGGACCGGCGCTGGCCGGAGGAAGGGCTGATCTGCGACATCGTGCTGCCGCTCGCGCGGACACGGGCGGGGCCGGGCTGAGCGGTCGGCGCCGCTCGATCAAGGCAATCCTCAATCCGCCGCGGCGGCGACCTTGCCCGCGAAGCGCGGTGCGACCTCCTGCATGAACAGGCGGATCGAGCCGGCGGCGACATCGGCGGCCATCGGGCCAAGGCGGAAGGAACAGATCACGCCGCCCACGCCCGTCGCCTCGATCTCCGCCATCTTCGCGGCGACCGTGGCGGGTGAACCGACAATCAGCCCGGTATCGGTGCTGACGCGCGCCGGCGGGACCACCTCCCGCTTCATGATGATGCCCTGCTCGGCATAGATCTTCTCGCGCAGCGTCTTGCGGTGTTCCTGCATCGCCTCGAAGGCGGGGATGCCGATGCGGCGCGCTTCCTCGTCCGTCGGCGCGACCACAACATTGCGCCACACCCAGGATTCGTCGAGGCAGCGCGCGACATGCGCGGCGTCGAAGCCGGACTCCGCCATCGTGGCGGCATAGAGCGCGAGGCGCTTCGCCGTCGTCTCGTTCGACTGCACGTTCATCAGGAAGGGCACGCCCCGCCGCGCGAGATGCAGCGCGCCGTCCTCGGACGACGCTGCGCGGATCATGGTGGGATGCGGCTTGGTGAAGGGCGTCGGGCGCAGCCGCGGCACCTTCAGCGTCCAGTGCTTGCCTTCATGCGTGAAGCCATCCGGGCTGGTCCAGGCCTTGAGCATGATGCCCTCGGCTTCCTCATAGCGTTCCAGCGCTTCCTCATGCGGGATGCCGTAGCCTTGGTATTCATAGACGTTGTAGGCGGTGCCGCGGCCGAGCCCGACGATGACGCGCCCGCGCCCGAGATTGTCGAGCAGCGACATCTCCTCCGCCAGGCGCGTCGGGTGGTGCAGCGAGACCTGCGCCACCGCGAAGCCGACCTTGATGCGCTTCGTCGCGGCCAGCACCGCGGCGGCGAAGGTGACCGGATCGACATAGGCGCAATTGCCGTCGAAGTGATGCTCGGCGAGCCACAGAACCTCGACGCCGAGTTCGTCGCACAGCTTCGCCTCCGCGATGCTGTCGGCGATCACCTCGGCATCGCGCGCTGGGTCGCGGCTTTCGGGGAAAAGGAAGTTGCTGAAGCGCAGCATGCTGGCTTCTCCGCTCAGGACCGTGAAAGCGTAGCGGAACGGCGCGAACGCGCAACCTTCGCACTTGCACACATGCCGGACGCGTTGCAGCCTTCCCACGACAGTGCCGGGAGAGACTGATGGTGACGACGCGTCGCATCCTCCTTGCCGGCGGGCTCGCCATGCCCGCCTTGGCCGCCCACGCGCAGGATCGCCCGGTGCAGGTCTATGTCGGCTTCGCGGCGGGCGGGAACATCGACCTCGCCGCACGCATGGCCGCACCCTTCCTGGAAAAGCACCTCGGCGGCGGCACGCAGATCATCGTCGTCAACAAGCCCGGCGCGGGCGGGATGCTGATGTTGAACGACGTCGCCGCCGCGGCGCCGGACGGGCGGCATGTCGCGCTGGTGTCGTTCCCCGCCCTGGTCACCGCGCTGTACGACAACACGCCGCGCTATCGCGTCGACAGCTTCGCCTATGTCGGGCTGCTGACGGACGAGCCCTATACCGTCTTCGTCGGCACCGACACGCCCTATCGCAGCCTGCGCGACCTGGTCGCCGCGGCGCGCGCGCGGCCGGAGGCGATCACCATGGCCGGCGCGGGCGTCGGCGGCGCGCCGCATCTGGCGCTGATGGCGATCGAGCGCGCGGCCGGGGTGAAGTTCACCTGGGTGCCGACCCAGGGCGCGGGGCAGGCGATGCAACTGGTCCAGGGCGGGCATGTGGCGGGATCGATCTCCACCGTCAGCCTGACCGTGCGTGCGCATCAGCAGGGCGCGCTGCGCGTGATCGCCATCATGGAACGCGAACGCTGGGACAAGGCGCCCGACCTGCCCACGGGCATCGAGCAGGGTGTCGATGTCGCGACCGGTTCCGCGCGCGGCTTCGCCCTGCCGGCGGCCACCCCCGCGCCGATCGTCGCGCGGTGGGAGGATGCGGTGCGCCGCACGGCCGAGGACCCCGAGTTCCGCGCCATCGCCGAGCGCGACTTCCTGATCGTGCGCCACATGGACCGCCCGACCATGACCCGCTTCGTCGAGGATCAGGCCGCGGCCTATGGGCGGCTGTGGCAGGCCAGCCCCTGGCGGCTCTGAGCGTGTGTTTGGGAATGCGCCGGACGGCGCATTCCGAAGTCCGGCACCGGCCCGCACCCCCACCCGGCCACCCACGTCAGTATCCTGGAATGGGTGGCCGGGTGGGGGTGCGGGCCGGTGCCGGACTCCTCAGGCGAACACCACCTCACGCATCCGTCGTGACGGTCACGCTGCCCTCGCGCACCGCGGCCTTCAGCGCGGCATGGTCACGTTCGGCCTGGTCGGCATAGGCCACGGCGAAATCGCCCATCGCCTCATCGAACTGGTCGCCTGAACCGAGATAGCCGGCGATGCCCGCGACATCCGCGCTGCGCGCATGGGCGCGGGCGAGCGACCAGCCGCACAGCTTGCCGTAGGTCGCCATCAGCTCCTCGTCGAAGGTCTCGACCAACGGCTTGATCTTCGCGTCGCGCAGCTGGCGCATGTAGAATTGCCGGCCATTCGGCGCCGTCACCCAGCCGAGGAAGAGGTCCGAGGCCGGCTGCATCAGCCGCTGGCCCATCACCACCCGCTGGCCGTGATGCCCGTACTCGCTCGCCCCGGCGAAGGGTTCGAGCACCGAGGCCACGGCTTCCTTCACCTGCAGGAACAGCGGGTCGTTGGCGGCGGACATCATCAGCACGATCCAGCAGCGCCGCCCGACGCTCCCCACGCCCACCACCTTGATCGCCGCATCCACCACCCGGTAGCGGTCGAGCAGCACGCGCCGGTCATCGGCCAGCGTCGAGCGATAGGATTCGAAGACGTGGTTCACCATCGTCTCGAAGTCCGGCGCGCGTGTCGATTCAGGATGGAAGATCAGCGGCGGCGCGTCGCGAATGGTGGTGCGCCCGCCGACCACGGCGGCCATGCGCGGGAAGTCGTACTCCGAACCCTTGTCCGACATCGCCTTCGCGACGCGCGCGCGCAGGCGCGCGGCGATCGCCGGGGGCACGGTCTCAATCACATCCTCGGCGGTGATCTTCGTGTACCAGGCCTCGAGCGGGCTCAACCGCGAGAATTCGCGCAGCCGCTTGCGGTAGCTGCGGGCCGCCGTCACCGCCGCGTCCCGCCCATCCTCGTCGGCATGCCCGTTCGCGCGCGACGCCAGAACGAAGGATGCGACGAGCCGCTTCACATCCCATTCCCAGGGGGCGGGCGCCGTCTCGTCGAAATCGTTGATATCGAACAGCACGTTGCGCTCGGGCGAGGCGAAGCCACCGAAATTCATCAGGTGGCAGTCGCCGCAGGCCTGCACCCGGATGCCGGTGTCCGGCGTCTGCGCGAGGTCCGCGGCCATTACCGCGGCCGATCCGCGGTAGAAGGCGAAGGGCGATTGCAGCATGCGCCCGTAGCGGATCGGCACCAGTTCCGGCACCCGGTCGTCGTCGGATTGCTGCAGCAGGGCGATCGGGTCCGGCCGGTCGGCCGGGCGGTTCCAGGGCGCATGCGCGGCGCGGGAAAGGCTGTCGCGCAGCGCCTTGCCGGCCTCGAACCGCTCATCGAGCGACTGGTCGTGCCGGTCGGTGACCTTGGTGGCGGCGGGCGCCGCGGTGGCTTCCTTCGGTGCGGGGGGCTTCTTCGATGCCGAGGCGGTCCGGGTCTTGGCGGACTTCTTCATGGCCTTCGCTCCACTGCCGGCCGAGAGCCTGAGCCTGAACGTCCGGCGAAGCGAATGGAAGCGCCAACACGTGGCGCCGTACCTTGAGGAGGATCAACCGATACGCCGGCCCGGCGGCGGTACCGGACCGGGACCTGCCCTAGGCGCGGAACATCCCGCCGCCATCCACATCCACCACCGTCCCGTTGACGTAGTGCCCGCGCGGGGAGGCGAGGAACACCGCGAGGTCGGCGATCTCGGCGGCTTCGATCGGGCGGCCGAAGGGCAGGTTGGTCAGCGTCTCGGGCCAGCGTGCCTCATCGCCGAACTTCAGCTTCGCGTTGACCTTGGCCTGGGTCAGCATGCGGTCGGTCTTGGTCACGGCAGGGTTGATGCCGACGACCTTCACGCCGGATGCCTGCGCCGCCGCGCCGATCGCCGAGGTGAAGGCGATCAGCGCCGCATTGCCCGCCCCGCCGGCGATGTAGCCCGCGCGTGGCGCGCGCCCGGCCATGCCGATGATGTTGACGATGGCGCCGGATTTCCGCGCCTCCATCCCCGGCAGATAGAGCTGGCACATGTGGATGTAGCCGATGACCTTGAGGTCCCAGGCGTCCTTCCACCGCGCGATCGGAATGTCCTGCAGCCGGCCGGATGGGATGGCGCCGGCGTTGTTCACCAGGATGTCGATGTCGGGGAAGGCGGCGTGCAGGCGCTCGCGTTCCGCATCCTTCGACAGGTCGGCGGCGAGCGTCTCGACGCGCACCTGCCGCGCGGCGCGCAGCTTGTCGGCGGCGGCGGCGAGCGTGGCGGCATCGCGCGAGACGAGCACCACGTCGCAGCCCTCGGCCGCGAAGGCCTCGGCGCAGGCGAGGCCGATGCCCTTCGATCCGCCGGTGACGAGCACGCGCTTGCCCTGAAGCTGCATGTCCATGGTTCGTTGTCTCCCCTGTTGGACCGGATAGGGGTTTTGCCCCTCTCCGCACCTCACCCCACCAAAGGCCTAAGGGCCTTTGGAAACCTCAACCTTGTGCCGTGCCCGTCACGCCCGGCGCCAAATCCTGGCATTCCAAAGGGCACTGCCCGTTGGCGGGGTGAGGTTTGGAGAGGGGCGGCGCCCCTCTCCAACACACGTCAGATGACCAACTCGATCAGGAACGGCCCCGAGCGGCTGAACGACTGCGCCATCAGGTCACCCACCTGGTCCAGCGTCGTCGCCCGCGCCCCTTCCACGCCCAGACCACCGGCGATCTTCACCCAATCCATGTCGGGATTGCCGAGGTCGAGCATGTCCATCGCCGTGCGCCCCGGATTGGCGCCGACGTTCTGATACTCGCCGAGCAGGATCTGGTACTTGCGGTTGGCCAGGATGATCGTCGTCACCGGCAGCTTCTCGCGCGCCTGCGTCCACAGCGCCTGCACCGTGTACATCGCGGAGCCGTCGGCCTGCAGGTTGATCACCCGCCGTCCGCCGCCGCCGACCGCCGCCCCGGTCGCGAGCGGCAGCCCGCACCCGATCGCGCCGCCGGTGATCTGCAGCCAGTCATGCTTCGGTGCTGCGACGGTCTCGGGGAAGAAGCCGCGGCCGAAGGATACGCTCTCATCGGCGATGATCGCGTCTTCCGGCATCAACGCCGCGACCGTGCGCGCCAGGCCTTCCGGGGTCGGGGCGCCGCGGGCGCGCTCGGGGCGCTTGCCGACATCGGGCATCGCCACGGCGGGCGCGCCGAGTTCGTCGCACAGGGCGCGCAGCGCGGCCTCGGCATCCTGCTCGTAGCGCGTCAGGACATGGACTTCCGCCGTCTCGGGGTAGTGCTTCGAGGGCATGCCCGGATAGGCGAAGAAGCCGATCGGCGCGCGGGCATTCACCACGATCAGGTGCTCGACCCAGGACAGCGTCTTGATCGCGACATCGGCCGGATAGGGCACGCGTTCCAGCGGCAGGCGACCCTGGCCGCGCTGGGTGCGCCCGTTCGACCCTTCGGCCATCAGCTTCGCGCCGGTCGCCTGGGACGCGCGCCAAGCCAGCGCCTGCGCCCCCTCGCGCAGCGCCTTGCCGCCGAGCAGGATCAGCACGTTCTTCTTCTCGCGCAGGATGCGCGCAGCGTTGCGGATGGCGAGCGGATCGGCCGGCTGCGCGCTAGGCACCGGCAGCGGCGCCGCCACCACGCCGCCTTCATCCCAGCAGGTGTCGGAGGGCAGGATCATGGTCGCGATCTGGCCGGGCGAGGTGCGCGCCGCCTGCACCGCGGCCACCGCATCGGCGCCGACATTGGACGCCTTGGTCGAGGTGCGCAGCCAATGCGACACGCCGCGCGCCCAGCCTTCGGTATCGGCCGTCAGCGGGGCGTCGAAGGGGCGGTGATAGGTCGCCTGGTCGCCGACGCAGTTGACGATGCCCGAGCGCGCGCGGCGTGCATTGTGCAGGTTGGCGAGACCGTTCGCGAGGCCCGGGCCGCAATGCAGCAGCGTGACGGCGGGCTTTTCCGTCATGCGCCAGTAGCCGTCGGCCATGCCGGTGACGACGTTCTCCTGCAGGCCGAGCACGCACTTCATGCCGGGGATGCGGTCCAGCGCGGCGACGAAATGCATCTCGCTCGTGCCTGGGTTGGCAAAACAAACTTCCACACCGGCGCCCAGAAGTGTGTGGACCAGGCTCTCTGCACCGTTCACCGCGTATCTCCCGATTCAAGGAGGGCGCAGCCTGCGCGGGACCGGCCGACGGGGCAAGGTGGCCCGGCCCGCATCCATTGCAGGGCGGGGCTGCCCGACGGCATGATCCGGCCAAGCGGCGACGGATCGATCCCCATGCGCGCCTGTCGGCACTCCATTCCGCGTCACCGCCCCGGCAGCCGGCCATGACGGCGCTGCGCGTGGGCCTGATCGGCTTCGGCGCCGGTGTGCTGGGCGTGCTGCTGTTCCACCAGGGGATGGTGGGGCTGCTGCATCTGCTCGGCGTGTTGCCCAACCCGCCGTTCCAGATGCGCCCGGTGCCGCCGCTTGGCGTGCCGCAACTGGCCTCGGCCTGCTTCTGGGGCGGGCTGTGGGGCATCCTCGCCGCCGCCATCGTCGCGGCGCGCCCGGGCTGGCCGCCCATCCTGGTGGGCCTCGCGGTCGGGGCGGTGGCCTGCGTTCTGGTGGGCTTCACATTGGTCGCCGCGCTGCGCGGGCAGCCGCTGATGGGGGCGATGGACCCCAACCGCTGGTGGCGCAGCGTGCTGATCAACGGGTCCTTCGGGCTGGGGGTCGGCCTGGTGCTGTGGGCGGTGCGGCGGGGCGGGCGGATCTGATCCCGGCAGCCGCCTCAGCCTGCGAAACGCGCGAAATCGCGCGCCAGCCGGTCATAGATGTCGCGCTTGAAGGTGACAGCGAGGCCCGGCAGTTCCGACAGCCTCGCCCAGCGCCAGGCGTCGAATTCCGGATGGGGGTCGAGGTCGAGCCGGATATCGGCGTCGTTTCCGGTGAAGCGCAGCGCGAACCATTTCTGCCGCTGGCCGCGATACTTCCCGCCCAGCGCCTTGCCGATCAATTCGGGCGGCAGGTCATAGGTCAGCCATTCCGGATGCTCGGCGAGGATCTCGGCGCGCGCCGTGCCGACCTCCTCCTCCAATTCGCGGAACACCGCGATGGCGGGGTCCTCGCCTTCATCCATGCCGCCCTGCGGCAACTGCCAGCCACCGGGTGCGCCTTCGGCATTCGGCAGGTCGGCGCGGCGCGCGACGAGCACGAGGCCCGCCGCGTTGAACAGCACGGCGCCGACATTGTCGCGATAGGGCAGGGTGGTCATGGCGCGCTCGCGGGGCGGATGGGGTTGCTGCCGTCCGGGGGGATGCCCTCCGGCCGGCGGATCATGGCGGAGACCGGTGCGAGCACCAGCCCGCGCGATTCAAGCGCCGGCGCCCAGGCGGCGATGCTCTGCACCAGCACCGGCGTCGCCGCGCCCGCCAGGCCGAGTGCCGCACCACGCTCCCGCGCGATCGTCTCCAGATCCGCAAGGCGCCGGTCGATCTCCCCGCGCGTGCCGGCGGGTTCGTCGAGCAGCACATCGACGCTGCGGCCCCAGGCACGGGCCGGCGGCGGCGCGCCCGGCCGCGGGTCGAGATACAGCAGCCCGCGCAACCGCAGCGCGTCCTGCACGCTGCCCATCGCATCGGCCATGGCGGCGAAGCGTTCGCCGCGCATGACACCGATCGCGCCGATCGCGCCGACATAGCCCTGGGCACGCGACAGCACCCAATCCAGACGGTCCATGTTCTCGGGCATGGAACGCCCGGTCAGCAGCGCCTGCTCCCCGGGGTTGTTGAGCGGATAGCCCGCCGGCTCCAACGGCAGGGAGATCAGCGTCTCCATGCCGCGTTCGCGCGCGCGTTCGGCCGCCTGGCCTGGCCGCGCGGCATAGGGCGACAGCGCGAGGGCGACCGCCGGCGGCAGGCGGCGGATCGCTTCCTCGGTATGCGTCGCGTTCAGCGCGATGTCGGCGACCACGATGCCGATGCGCGGGCGCGTGTCCCGCCGGTCGAAATCCCGGCCATAGGCGCGGATCGGGGTCCGCCCATCCGCCCCCATGCGGGGCAGCAGCCCGTGCCGCCCCTGTTCCAGCAGCGCCGGGTCGGGGGCGTTGATCGGCCGCGCGGCGGTGCGTGGCGCGGTCAGGGCGGCAAGCGGCGGCGGTTCCGGCGCGCTTGGCGGTGCGCCGGGCGGCGCGGCGGCCGCCGGTGGAGGCGGCGGCGCGGCAACAGGTTCAGCAGCAACAGCCGGCGGCGCCTCGGGTGCGACCTGCGTTGGCGGCCCTGGCACGACCGCCTCGGCCGCGGGTGCGACGGAAGCCGCCACGATGGGCGTGGCCGGCGGCGCGGCATTCTCCAGCCACCAGGCCCCGCCCAGCCCGGCGCCGAGCACCGCCACCCAGAACGCCCCGAGCGCCGGCCAGCCGGACGCGCGCATCGGCCGGCCAGTCCCGGGCAGTGTCAGCGGGCGGCGCGGCGCTGCGGGTTCGGCGCCGCGGCCATGCCGCGCAGAACGGTGATCGCCTGCTGGAGCTGATGGTCAGTCTCGGGCTTGGTCGGGTCGAAGGCGGCGGCGCCCTCGGCCGGCATGCGCTGCACACGCTCGACCAGTCCGGCCGGCAGGTTCATCGGCGGCAGCGGCGGGGCGGCCTGCGGCTGCGCGTTGTTGTCGTTGCGCAGCGCGCGCCGCAGGTCGGCCTCGCGGTCACGCCGGGCGGCCGCGGCCTGCTGCTGGTCCTCGCGCGATGCCAGCACCTCGATGTCCGGCTCGATGCCGGTCGCCTGGATCGAACGGCCCGACGGCGTGTAGTAGCGCGCCGTGGTCAGCCGCATCGCGCCATTGCCGGGGATCGGCATGACCGTCTGCACGCTGCCCTTGCCGAAGGACTTCACGCCCATGACGATGGCGCGGCGATGGTCCTGCAGCGCGCCGGCCACGATCTCGGACGCGCTGGCCGAGCCGGAATTGATCAGCACCACCACCGGCAGGCCCTGCGCGATGTCGCCGGCCCGCGCATTCCAGCGCTGCGCATCCTCCGGCCGGCGGGCGCGGGTGGACACGATCTCCCCCTGGTCGAGGAAGTCGTCCGAGACCTGCACCGCCTGGTCCAGCAGCCCGCCCGGATTGTTGCGCAGGTCGAGCACGATGCCGCGCAGGTTGTTGCCCGCCTGCTGGCGCAGCGTCTGCATCGCCCGGCGCAGCCCGGTCTCGGTCTGCTCGTTGAAGGAGGTCAGGCGGATATAGCCGACGTCGCCGCCTTCGAGGCGGAAGCGCACCACCTGCGGACGGATCACGTCGCGGGTGATCGACAGTTCGATCGGCCGGTCGGTGCCCTCGCGGCGGATGGTGATGCGGATGGAGGTGCCGCGTTCCCCGCGCATCTGCTCGACCGCCTCCTGCAGGGACAGGCCCTGCACGGAACTGCCGTTGAGATGCGTGATCAGGTCGCCCGGCCGCACGCCTGCGCGCGCCGCCGGCGTCTCGTCGATCGGGGAGATGACCTTGATGTAGCCGCCTTCCTGCGTGACCTCGATGCCAAGGCCGCCGAACTCGCCGCGCGTCTGCACCTGCATGTCGCGGTACATGCGCGGGTTCATGTAGGAGGAATGCGGGTCGAGTCCCGACAGCATGCCCTGGATCGCGTTCTCGATCGCGTCGCGGTCGTTCACCGGCTCGACGTATTCGGCGCGGACGCGTTCGAATACATCCCCGAACAGGTTGAGCAGGCGGTAGGTTTCCGCCCGCCCGCCGCCATCCTGCGCCACTGCGGCGACCATTGGGCCGACGACCACGCCGGCCGCGAAGGCCGCACCAACAGCCGCGAAGGTCGCACTCCTGCGCCGCATCCGAATTCCTTCCTTCAGCATCGCGGGGCGTATTCGCGCCCGGCGGGAGACATCATCCTGTAGCGCAACGCGCCCCCGGGCGCAGCCCGAAACCCGCGCTGAAACAATGCCGTTACCGGCCTTACCGTTCCGCAACGCGCCGCCTTACCAATCGGCAAGCCGGGGCGCCTGCCCTCATCCGCCGCCGCGCGCGCCGGCCAACCAGGGCCGCGGGTCCACCGCATGGCCGTCGCGGCGCAATTCCAAATAAAGCCGCCCGCGCCCGCCTTCGCCGTCACCCACGACGCCGACCGGTTCCCCGGCCAGCAGCCTGGCACCGGTCGCCGCGTCCAGCCGCCCGAGTCCGGCGATCACCACATGGTGACCTTCCGCGCAGTCCACAATCAGCAGCAGGCCATAGCTTCGGAAAGGACCGCTGAACACGGCGCGCCCCGCGCAGGGGCTGACCACGCGCGCCCCGGTCGCCGCCAGGATGGTCTGGCCGCGCGCTGCCCCGCCGTCGCCCGCCTCCCCGAAGCCG
>NZ_JBYCZL010000040.1:0-40125 GCF_057586215.1 Roseomonas sp. SRI_022 | reverse complement strand
GCGCCACGCGCTTCTTCACCACCTCGACCTGCACGGTCTTGCTGCGGCCATGGCTGAAGGATTGCCGCACGCTGCCGGCATCCACCGTCTTGCCAAGTTCGAGGCGTCCGCCGGGCCGAAGGCTCAGCCTGCTCTTGCCCGCGTCCTGCTCGTTCTGGTCGCTCATCCGCCGATCCGAACCCGATCCAACAAAAATTCCAAAGTCGCCACGATCGTCGCGACCCTTACGCCTGGTCCGGCGAAGCACTGGCAAAGCCTGCCAGCCTCTCCGCCTCGATCCGGATGGCATCCGCCAACCGGCCCGGCGCAACCACGACATGCACGGCGTGGTCACGCCCGAAGACAACACCCAACTCCGCCGCGGTCAGCGGCGCGACAACCGGAAGGTCCCGGCCGCCGAAGCGCGCGCGTTCCGCGACGCTGCCGTCCTTGGCCTGGACCAGCAATCCGGCGCGCCCGGCCTGAAGCCATTCCCGCCCGGCCTGCCAGCCCGAAACGGCCTGTCCCGCCCGCCGGGCCAAGCCCAGAAGGTCGCGGACGCGACCGCGAAGACCGTCCTCGATCCGCGCGCGAAGGTCGGAGGGAAGCGTCACCTGCCCACGCGCGGCCCGCATGAAGGCCCCGCGGCTCAGGGCGGTTTCTAGCACATCGCCCCGCGCGCTCAACCACATTCCCCGGCCCGGCAGCTTGCCGGCGATATCCGGGACGATTTCACGCGCAGGACCCAGCACGAAGCGGAGCATCCGCTCCTTCGGCTGGACCTCGCGCGTCATGATGCAGCGGCGGAGCGGGCCGGTTTCCGGCTCCTCCTCCGGCGCGGCGGCGTCAATCGTTGCCGTCACCCGCGCCAGCATCCTCTTCCTCACCAAGCCAACCGGCCCGGCGGCGCGCTTCCATGACGATGGCGTTCGCCGTTTCCTCGTCCAGCACCTCGGTGCCCAGGATCTCGATCAGCTCGTCGCCGGCGAGATCGGCCAGGTCTTCGAGGCCCTTCACGCCCTTCTCGCCCAGCGAGACCATCATCGCCGGGGAGAAGCCGCCGATCTCCGCCAGCACGTCGTCCACGCCAAGCTCGCGACGCTTCTCGTCGAACTCGCCGTCGCGCTTCTCGATATAGGCCTGGCCGCGACGCTTGAGTTCCGTGGCGACGCTCTCGTCGAAGCCCTCGATGCCGGCCAGCTCCTCATCCTCGACCGTGACGATGTCCTCGATGGTCGAGAAGCCTTCCTGCACCAGCAGTCCGGCGATGACGTCGTCCACGTCCAGCGCCTCGACGAACAGGCCGGTGCGCTTGCGGAATTCCTCCTGCCGACGCTCGGATTCCTCGGCCTCGGTCAGGATGTCGATATCGTAGCGGGTGAGCTGCGATGCAAGACGCACGTTCTGGCCGCGGCGGCCGATGGCGAGCGACAGCTGGTCGTCGGGGACGACGACCTCGCAGCGCTTGCCGTCCTCATCCAGCACGACCTTGGACACCTCGGCTGGGGCCAGCGCGTTCACGATGAAGGTCGCGAAATCGGGCGACCAGGGGATGATGTCGATCTTCTCGCCCTGGAGTTCCGCCACCACCGCCTGCACGCGCGACCCGCGCATGCCGACGCAGGCGCCGACCGGGTCGATGGAGCTGTCGCGCGAGATGACGGCCATCTTGGCGCGGCTGCCCGGATCACGCGCCACCGCCTTGATCTCGATGATGCCGTCGTAGATCTCGGGCACTTCCTGCGCGAACAGCTTCGCGAGGAAGCCCGGATGCGTGCGGGAAAGGAAGATCTGCGGCCCGCGCGGCTCCTCGCGCACGTCGTAGATATAGGCGCGGACGCGATCGCCGTTGCGGAACGCCTCGCGCGGGATCGTCTCGTCGCGGCGCAGCAGCGCCTCGGCGCGGCCGAGATCGACCATCAGGTTCCCGTATTCGGTCCGCTTGACGATGCCGTTGATGATCTCGCCGACGCGGTCCTTGTATTCGTTGAACTGCTTGCCGCGCTCGACCTCGCGCACGCGCTGGACGATCACCTGCTTGGCGGTCTGCGCGGCGATGCGGCCGAAATCGATCGGCGGCAGCGGATCGACGATGAACTCGCCCACCGCGATGCCCGGCTTGATCTTCAGCGCGATGCGATGGGGGATCTGCGTCGCCTCGTTCTCGACGGGCTCGGCTTCCACCACCTCGGTCCACCGGGACAGGCGGACCTCGCCGGTCTTGCGGTCGATGACGGCGCGAATGTCCTTCTCGTGCCCGTACTTGGCGCGGCCGGCCTTCTGGATGGCCTGCTCCATCGCCTCGAGGACCTCGTCGCGCTCGATCATCTTCTCGCGCGCGACGGCGTCTGCGACCTGCAGCAGTTCGGGACGGGCGATGGCGATATCGATGGCCATGGAGCCTCTCTCCTAGTTCTCAGTCTTGGGCGCCGCGGTCGCGGCAATCAGTTCGTCGGTCAGGACCAGCTTCGCGCGGCGGATGTTGCTCCGCGGGAAGGCGATTTCAGTGCCGTCATCCAGGCGCAGCCGCGCCACATCCGCGTCGGCGCCAAGCGCGATGCCGCGGAAGCGCTTGCGACCATCCTGCGGGATGGCGAGTTCCAGCGTCGCGACATGGCCCGCGAAGCGGTTCCAGTCCTTGGCACGGGTCAGCGGCCGGTCGATGCCGGCCGAGGACACTTCGAGGTTCCACTCGCTCTTGATCGGGTCCGCGACGTCGAGCACCGCGCCGATGGCATGGCTGATCGCCTCGCAATCCTCGACCGTGAAGAGCGCGCCGTCGGCCCGGTCAGCCATGACCTGCACCGTCGGCGTTTCCTTGCCGGACACCTGCACGCGCACGAGCTCATAGCCCAGGTGACCGAGCGTCGGCAGGATGGCGTCGGCGATGCGGGCTTCGAGCCCTTCATGCCGCGGAAGGTCGTCAGTCTCGTTCAAGCAACAAAAAAGGCGGCCCCTTGCAAGGCCACCCCCCGTCGATCCGGATGGAATGTCTGGTCGGGTTATGGCGCTTCGGTGAAGACTATGCAAGCCGCCTTGCAGCCGGGCGCGCCCGCGCAACATTCCCCCTCCGGGAGGGTTCGAACCATGGCACAGCCTCTGCCGATCAGCCGGCGCGCCCTGACGGGCGGGCTCACCGCCCTGGCTGCCCGGCCGGCATTCGGCGCCGCGCGCAGCCGCTACGTCTTCGATCAGCATCGTGGCCGGCTGGAATTCACCGCGCGGCATCTCGGCGTACTGACCTCGACCGGCCGGTTCGAGGATTTTTCCGCCGTACTGCAGATCGACCCTGACCAGCCCCTGACCACCGCGGTGGCCGTCACCGTCCGCACCGCGGCGGTCACGCTGGCCTATCCGGGGGCGGTGGAGATGTTGCGCTCGCCCGATTTCTTCGATGTGGAGCGATACCCGGAGGCGCATTTCACCGGCGCCGCCACCGGGCAGGGCAGCCTCGACCGCTTCGCCCTGGCCGGGGACCTCACCATCCGCGGCATCACCCGGCCCTATGCGATGCAGGCGCGGCTGCTCGGGCGGCGGCGCGACGCGACGCTCGGGGCCGATGTTGCCGATTTCTCGGCCACCGGGCCCATGAAGCGTTCGGATTTCGGCATGACGGCCGAGACCACGGCGATCTCCGACACCATCGGCCTGTCGGTTCGTGTCAGCCTCATCGTCTGACGCCTGGAGCCCTGCGCAGCGCCGGCTGCACTGGGTGGTGGCCTGCCTGGTCGTCGCCGCCTTCGCCATCGGCATCACCATGGTCGCGCTTCCGCTGACGCAACTGCTGGCCAAGATCCTCGCCTACCAGGCGCACAAGACGATCGGGCTGCTCGTGCCGCCGCTGGTGCTGTGGCGTCTGGTGCTGCGCGCCCGTCGTGGTCGTCCGCCAGAGGACCCTGGCATCGCTGCCTGGCAGCAGCGCGCCGCCAGCATCGGCCATGCGGCGCTCTATGCGTTGCTGCTGGTCGTGCCGGTGCTCGGCTACCTGTCCGCCAGCGCTGCGCCGGGGCAGATCGAGACGACGCTGTTCCTCCTGATCCCGGTGCCGCATGTGCTCGACCCGGATGAAGCGACATTCAAAGCGCTGCGGACCCTGCACCAGATCCTGGCGTGGTCGCTCGTCATCCTCGCGACCGGCCACGCGGCGGCGGCCCTGCACCATCACTGGCAGGGGCGCAGGGTGCTGGCGCGGATGCTGGGGCGGTAGGGATATCCGCGGAAAGGGGCCTTGTCTCTCTCGGGACCTCACCCCACCCGGATCGGCGTCAGGTCCTGGTACCAGGACTGCGCCTGGGTGAAGTTCGACAGCCGCCGCGACAGGCCGCGCGGGTTCACATCGTGCACCACCCAGATCCACATCGCTTGGTCCACCAGATGCCCGTGCAGCTCCGCCAGGATCGCGTCCTGCGCCGCCGGGTCGAAAGTCTGGCGCGCCCGCAGGCCAAGCTCATCGGCGCGAGCGTCGGAGAACTCGCCCCAGTTGAAGCCCGACCCGCCGCGCACCTTGCTGATTGCCGGACCGAGCAGCCCGATATCCGGGTCCCAGAAGGCCCAGGAATTGTTGACCGCGTGCAGGCCTCGGTTCTCGGGGGCGGCGGCACCGGCGCGGCGGCGGCCGCGCAGGGCCTCCCAATCCATCACTTCGAATTCCAACTCTATGCCGACATCGCGGTAGTTCTGCTGGAGCAGCTCGTTCATCGGCAGCGGCTGCATCTGGCCGGACCCGGAGGGCGCGATGATGAACTTCGTCTTCACCGGGTTCCGCGGGCCGAAGCCGGCCTCGGCCAGCAGCCGGCGAGCGCGGGCGGGGTCGTAGGACAGGTCGACGGTCGGCCGCCCGAACCAGGGATGGCCCTCATTCACCTGGCCCTTCGCTGGCAGGGCGAGGCCACCGAGCAGCCCGACCATCGCCGCCCGGTCGATCGCCATGTTCGCCGCCTGGCGCACCCGCACATCCCGGAACGGGCTGTCCGGCAGAAAGGACAGCTGATGACACCAGATATGCGGATAGGCATTGGTGACGACGCTGTGCCCGGCGGCGCGCAGTCGCGCGGCGGCGTCGGGCGGCGGCGCCTCGATGAAATCTACCTGGTTGGACAACAGGGCAGAAACCCGGGTCAGCGCATCAGGGATTGGCAGCAGCACCAGCCTTTCGTGCTGCGGGCGGCGCGTGGGGTCCCAGTATTCGCCGTTGCGCACGGCCTCCAGCCGCTGCCGCGGTACGAAGCGGTCGCCAATATAGGGGCCGGTGCCGGACGGACGTTCGGCGAAGCGGTCCCAATTGCTGCCGACCTCGGCATAGCGCGCGGGCGAGGAATAGAAGATGTTCGCCATGTTGTAGGGAAAGACGGCGTCGGGCGTCTTCGTCTCGATCTCGATGGTGCGGGCATTCTTCACCCGCCAGCCGGCGATGTTGCTGACATAGAGCCCGGCCTGCGCGGCCTGTTGCCGGTCGAAATGCGGTGCATCACGGTCGAGCAGCTTGGCGAGGTTCCACGCCACCGCATTCGCCTCGAAGCTGCTGCCGTCGTGGAAGCGCACGCCCGCGCGCAGGTCGAAGGTCCAGGTCTTCTTCGTGCTGTCATCCACCGACCAGCGCTCGGCGAGGCCAGGCTTCAGTGCGGCGGCGCGGTCGGATCGCGACAGGTCCCAGGCGACCAGCGGATCGTACAGCGTGATGCCGAGGAAGCGGTTGCCCTCCGCGCCCTGGTTGGGCTGGCCGGTCGTCAGCGGGATGTCGCCCGCGGTCATACCGACGCGCAGAGTGCCGGACGGGGCGGGCTGGGCGGATGCCGGGGCAATGGGGGCGGCAGCGAGCGCGGCGGCGCCCGCGAGAAGGTCACGACGATGCAAGGCGGGGTTCTCCGCTGCGTGAGGCCGTGTGCATCCCTGGCGTGGTGTTGCCGCGCAGGATGGCGGGGCGCAGCAGGAGGCGCAAGCGGGCGAGCGTGCCATTGGAGGGGCTTTGCCCCTCCAAACCACCCCACCAAAGGGCAGTGCCCTTTGGAATGCCGTCTTTTGGTGTCGCGCAGCGCGACCGTCGTGCCCGGCGCCAAGGATCGGCATTCCAAAGGCCCCTCGGCCTTTGGCGGGGAGAGGCGCGGAGAGGGGCAGCGCCCCTCTCTGCCGTCAGGGCGGCAGGCGCAGCGCCGAATCGAAGCGTATCGTCGTGCCGTTCAGCAGCGGATTGGCGCAGATGGCCAGCACCAGCGCGGCGAACTCCTCCGGCTTGCCAAGCCGCGCGGGAAACGGCGGCAGGGCGCGGATCGCCGCCTGTGCGGCATCCGGCAGGCCGGCGAGCATCGGCGTCTCGAACAGGCCCGGCGCGATGGTCACGACGCGGATGCCGGACTTCGCCAGTTCACGTGCCGCCGGCAGCGTCAGGCCCACCACGCCCGCCTTCGACGCGGCATAGGCGCATTGCCCGACCTGCCCATCCTCAGCGGCGATGGAGGCGGTGTTGACGATGACCCCGCGCTCGCCATCCGGCGTGGTCGGGTCGAGCGGCTGCATGCGCTGCGCGGCCAGGCGCAGCACGTTGAAGGTGCCGATCAGGTTGACGCGGATGGTGCGCTCGAACAGCGCCAGGTCGTGCGGGCCGTTGCGTCCCACCACACGCGCGGCCGGCGCGATGCCGGCGCAATTCACCGCTAGGCGCAGCGGACCAAGGCCGGAAGCGGCTTCGAGGGCGGTCGCGACGTCGGCCTCACTCGCCACATCGCCGGCGATGGGCGTCGCACCGCAGCGGGACGCCAGCGCGGCAAGGCCCTCGGCATTCAGATCCATCGCCACGACGCCGGCGCCGGCGGCGGCGAGCGCCTCGGCCGTTGCCGCGCCGAGGCCCGAGCCCGCACCCGTCACCAGCGCGGCGGCACCCGTCAATTGCATGGCGCATCACTCCTGACGAAGGTCCAGTAGCGCGGCACGCGGCCTTCACGGATCGCCTTCGCTTCGTAGCGCGTCGGATGCCAATCCGCCGGGCGGGTACCGATGGCGCAATCGCGTAGGGCGAAGAAGGGCTGGTCGGCGAAGCTCTCCTCGACCCAGGCCTGATAGGTCGGGTCGTCGCTGGCGATGCGCCATTCCGCCCCTTCGCGCAACACCCGCGCGACCAGCGGCAGCATGGCCGGATGCACGAAGCGGCGCTTGGCGTGGCGCGCCTTCGGCCAGGGATCAGGGAACATCAGATACAGGCGACCGAGCACCGCATCCGGCAGCAACGCGACCAGGTGTCGCGCATCCTCGGGCCACAGGCGCAGCCGTTCGGGCACCGGCGCGCTGGCCTCGGCCCCTTCGGGCACGATGCGTGTCAGCAGGGAACACAGCCCGTTCTCGAAGACCTCGGAGGCGATCAGGCCGATCTGCGGATTGGCCTCGGCGAGGGCGAGTGCGTGCTCACCGCCGCCGAAGCCGATCTCGAGCCAGAGATCGGCGCCGGGCAGGATGGCGCGCGGATGCGCCGCCTCCGCCGCGGTCAGCCGAAAGCGCGGCAGGGCGAGGTCAAGCAGCCTCTCCTGCCGCGGCCGCAAGGGATGGCCGCGACGGCGGCCATAGAGCCGGTCGGGAATGCCCTCCGGCGTCAGGGAGGGCGCGCGATGCGGCGGGTCATCCCGCCGCATGTCACCCTCGGGGCTCACCGGCCGAAGGCGCGCTTCAGTTCGTCGGCGAGGTCGGTCTTCTCCCAGGTGAAGGTCCCGAGCTCCGCATCCGGCGTGCGGCCGAAATGGCCATAGGCCGAGGTCGGCACATAGATCGGCCGGTTCATGTGCAGATGCTCGCGGATGCCTCGCGGGGACAGGTTCACCAGCCCGTCCACGACTTTGGCGAGCTTCACCTCGTCGACGTCGCGCCCCGTGCCGTGCAGGTCGAAATAGACCGACAGCGGCTTCGACACGCCGATCGCATAGGAGACCTGGATGGTGCACTTGTCCGCCAGGCCCGCCGCGACGACGTTCTTCGCGACGTAGCGCGCGGCGTAGGCCGCCGAGCGGTCCACCTTCGTCGGATCCTTGCCGGAGAACGCACCGCCGCCATGCGGGGCCGCGCCACCATAGGTATCGACGATGATCTTGCGCCCGGTCAGGCCGCAATCGCCGTCCGGGCCGCCGATGACGAACTGGCCGGTCGGGTTCACGTAGAACTCGGCATCCGGGCACATCCAGCCAGCGGGCAGGCTGGAGGACACGATCGGGTGCAGCAGGCGCTTGATCTCGGCCTGCTCCATGCCCTCGACATGCTGGGTGGAAACGACGACCGAGGTCGCGCCGACCGGCTTGCCGTCCACATACTTCAGCGTGACCTGGGACTTGGCATCAGGCAGCAGGCCCTTCACCGCGACGTCGTCGGCGCGGCGCATCTCGCTGATGCGGCGCAGGATCAGGTGCGCGTAGTACAGCGGCGCGGGCATCAGTTCGGGCGTCTCGGTGCAGGCGTAGCCGAACATGATGCCCTGGTCACCGGCGCCTTCGTCCTTGTTGCCGGCGGCATCGACGCCCTGCGCGATGTGCGCGGACTGGGCGTGCAGGTGGCAGGCGATCTCGGCGTTCTGCCAGTGGAAGCCGTCCTGCTCATACCCGATGTCGTGGATGGCGAGGCGCGCCAGGTGCATCAGGTATTCCGGCGTCACGCTGCCGGGGCCGCGCACTTCGCCGGCGAGGACGACGCGGTTGGTCGTCACCAGCGTCTCGCAGGCAACCCGCGAATAGGGGTCGGCGGTCAGGAAGGCGTCCAGCACCGTGTCCGAAATGCGGTCGGCCACTTTGTCGGGATGGCCTTCGGAAACGGATTCAGACGTGAAAAGATATTCGCCGGTATCGCGCATGGCTTGGTTCGGCCTCTTGTCGCGGGGGTATCGCCGGCGGGAAGCCCCGGCGGGCTGGGCCCGGGGCATCCGGGATGGTCGCGTATCGCAAGGGGGTGTGGCCGGGTCAAGGCAGCCAGATCACCGAATCCCGCGCCCAGCCGCGCGTTCAGGTCATGCCGAGCACATCCCGCATGCTATACAGCCCCGGCGCCCTGCCCGCCGCCCACAGCGCCGCCCGCACCGCCCCGGTCGCATAGACGCGCCGGTCGAAGGATTTGTGCGTCAGGCTGATATGTTCCGATGCCGCGGCGAACAGCAGCGTGTGTTCGCCCACCACCTGGCCGCCGCGCAGCGCGGCAAAGCCGATGGTTCCGGTGCCGCGCGCCCCGGTATGCCCATCCCGACCGCTTTCCTTGCCAGCGGCTTCCAGCGTCGTGCCGCGGCCGGCCGCCACCGCGCGGCCCAGCGCGATGGCGGTGCCCGACGGCGCGTCCACCTTCTGCCGGTGATGCATCTCGACGATCTCGGCATCGTACTGCGCCGGCGGAAGTGCTGCGGCCATGCGCTCGGCGATGGCGAGGAACAGGTTCACTCCCGGCGCGAAATTGGCGGCGTAGACGATGGGCGTGCGCTGCGCCGCCTCGGCCACCGCGGCCTCGTCCGTGGCGGACAGGCCGGAAGAACCGAGGATGAGTGGCGTGCCGGTCTCGGCGGCCGCCAGCGCATGGGCGCGCGCCGCATGGGCATGGGTGAAGTCGATCACCACGTCGGAGACCGCGCACAGGGCGACGACGTCCGTCACCACCGGCAGGCCCGGCGGCAGCTTATCGAGCGACGCACCCGGGCGCAGCGTCCCACCTGCCAGGGAGGCGCCGGCCGCGACGGTTTCCTCGGCGAGAAGGCGGCCCATGCGGCCGGCGATGCCGGCGATGCCGATGCGGATGGTCAAGGCGTGTTCCTTTCGTCTCGCGCCGGTACCGGGCGACGTTCCGGCGGATCATCGCGCCGGCGGCGAGGACCGCAAGGGGTGAGCGCCTCGCGCCATTGTCATGGGTCGTTGCAGCGCGCGCGACAACCCGCCCCGCCCGCGGACGTTACTCCGGATAGCAACGACAGCAGGAGAATGCGCATGGCCCACGTCAACCCACGCACCGACGCTCGCCCCACCAAGAAGGACCTGACGGCACCGACCACCGGGCACCTGATTGCCGGCGGCAAGGTCGCGGGCACCGAGGTGTATTCCCTGGAAGACGAACACATCGGCCGCATCGAGGACGTGATGCTGGATAAGCCCACGGGGCGCGTTGTCTACGCGGTGCTGTCCTTCGGCGGCTTCATGGGACTTGGCTCGAAGCACTACCCGCTGCCGTGGGACATGCTGCGCTACGATACGAGGCTCAGCGGCTATGTCGTGAAACTGAACAAGGCGCGGCTGGAACGCGCGCCGGTCGCCGAACAAGGCTGGGCCGAGCGGCGGCGCGTCGTGGACGATTACTGGGCGATGCCGTCGGCATAGGACTGCGGAGAGGCTCGCCTCTCCCAGGCCACCCCACCAATGCCACGCCCAAGGTCGGTGGGGTTCGGGGAGGGCCATGCCCTCCCCGATCGGCGTTCACCGCCCTAGTCCGTCCCAGAATTCCTTCACCTTGGCGAAGAAACCCTCGCTCTCCGGGCTGGTCTTCGCACCGGACACGGCCTCGGATTCGAATTCCTCCAGCAATTCGCGCTGGCGCGACGTCAGGTTCTGCGGCGTCTCGACGCTGACCTGCACATACATGTCGCCGCGCGCCGCCGACCGCAGCACCGAGAAGCCCTTGCCGCGCAGCCGGAACTGGTCGCCGGTCTGGCTGCCGGCCGGGATCGTCACGCGCGCGCGGCCGCCGTCGATGCTCGGCACCTCGACGTGTCCGCCCAACGCCGCCTGGGTCATGCGCAGCGGCACGCGGATGAAGATGTTGGCCCCGTCCCGCTGGAAGATCGGGTGCGGCTTCACCGCGATATCGACATAGAGGTCGCCCGAAGGCGCCCCGCGCAGCCCCGCCTCACCCTCGCCCGCCAGGCGAATGCGCGTGCCGTCCTCCACCCCGGGCGGGATGGTGACGTTCAGCGTGCGTTCACGCTGAACGCGCCCTGCACCGTGGCAGATCTTGCAGGGATTCTTGATGGTGCGCCCGGACCCGCCGCAGGTCGGGCAGGTGCGCTCGATCAGGAAGAAGCCCTGCTGCGCGCGCACCTTGCCCTGGCCGTTGCAGGTGCCGCAGGTCTGCACGCCGGATGTCGCGCCATCCTCCGCCCCCGAACCCTTGCAGGCCTCGCAGGAAACCGAGGTCGGGATGCGGATATTGGTCTTGGTGCCGGCGAAGGCGTCCTCGAGCGTGATCTCGACCTGCGTGCGCAGGTCCGCGCCACGGCCCGTCGCGGCACCACGACCGCCGCGGCCGCCGCCGAAGCGGCCGAACATCTCCTCGAAGATGTCCTCGAAGCCGCCGCCGAAGGGGCTGCCTCCGAAACCACCGCCACCGCCCGGTCCGCCCTGCTCGAAGGCGGCATGGCCGAAGCGGTCATAGGCCGCGCGCTTCTCGCCATCCTTCAGCACGTCATAGGCTTCGTTCAATTCCTTGAACTTCACCTCTGCCTGCTTGTCCCCCTGGTTGCGGTCAGGGTGGAACTTCATCGCGAGCTTGCGATAGGCCTTCTTCAGCGAATCCTCATCCGCATCGCGGCCGACGCCGAGGACCTCGTAGTAGTCACGCTTAGTGGTGGACATTCTGCTTGCCCTCAAACGGCGGGCGCCGGACGCTTTTCATGCCCTCAGACGCCGGGCGCGCCGCATCAGCGGCGCTTGGCTTCGCGCAGGCAGGACGCGTCGGGCGCCGATGCCGGTCGCGCGCGGTCGCGCTTCGCGCTCCGGGATCGCGGAAGGCCGCGATCCGCAAGTCGCGCCGGCCTCGCCTGATCGATGCTGTTGGCTGTGGACGCGCCCTGGTCATCCGGTGGTCCCAAAAGGTGCGCCGCCCGGTCCTCGGCGGAACCGGGCGGCGCGATTCACGGCGACGCTATCCGCCCGTCAGGACGGCTTGCGCTTGTTCGGGTCGACTTCCTCGAACTCGGCGTCCACGACCTTGTCATTGCCGCCGCTGCCCGAGGCCCCACCAGGGGCCGCGCCGCCCTCGGCCGGCTTCTCCTCGGCCTGGGCCTTGTACAGCGCCTCGCCCATCTTCATCGCGGCCTGGCCCAGGCGCTCGTTCGCGCGGGTCATCGCCTCGGCGTCCTGGCGCTCCATCGCAGACTTCGCCTCGGCGACGGCGGCCTCCACATCGGCCTTCTCGGCCGGCGGGACCTTGTCGCCGCTCTCGCGCAGGGTGCGCTCGGTCTGGTGCACTAGGGCTTCGAGCTGGTTGCGCGCCTCGACCTGCTCGCGGCGCTTCTTGTCCGCCTCGGCATTCGCCTCGGCGTCCTTCACCATCCGCTCGATATCGGCGTCCGACAGGCCGGACTTGGCCTGGATGCGGATCTGCTGCTCCTTGCCGGTGGCCTTGTCCTTCGCGCTGACGGACACGATGCCGTTCGCGTCGATGTCGAAGGTCACTTCCACCTGCGGCACGCCGCGCGGGGCCGGCGGGATACCCGTCAGGTCGAAGGTGCCGAGCTGCTTGTTGTCGGCCGCCATCTCCCGCTCACCCTGGTAGACCTTGATGGTCACCGCGGTCTGGTTGTCGTCGGCCGTGGAGAAGACCTGCGACTTCTTGGTCGGGATGGTGGTGTTGCGGTCGATCAGGCGGGTGAACACGCCGCCCAGCGTCTCGATGCCGAGGCTCAGCGGGGTCACGTCGAGCAGCAGCACGTCCTTGACGTCGCCCTTGAGCACGCCGCCCTGGATCGCAGCACCAATGGCCACGACCTCGTCCGGGTTGACGTTGCGGGCGGGCTCCTTGCCGAAGAAGGACTTCACCACCTCGATGACCTTGGGCATGCGGGTCATGCCGCCGACCAGGATCACCTCGTCGATCTCGCCGGCCGTCAGCCCGGCATCCTTCAGCGCCTGCTTGCAGGGGTCGAGCGTCTTGGCGATCAGGTCGTCCACCAGCGCTTCGAGCTTCGCGCGCGTCAGCTTCATCACCAGGTGCTTCGGCCCGGAGGCGTCGGCGGTGATGAAGGGCAGGTTGACCTCGGTCTCCTTGGCGGAGGACAGCTCGATCTTCGCCTTCTCGGCCGCTTCCTTCAGGCGCTGCAGGGCGAGCTTGTCGCCGCGCAGGTCGATGCCCTGCTCCTTGCGGAACTCGTCGGCCAGGTAGTCGATGACGCGCTGGTCGAAGTCCTCGCCACCGAGGAAGGTGTCGCCGTTGGTGGACTTCACCTCGAAGACGCCGTCGCCGATCTCGAGGATCGACACGTCGAAGGTGCCGCCGCCGAGGTCATAGACCGCGATGGTGCCGCCCTTCTTCTGGTCCATGCCGTAGGCAAGCGCCGCTGCCGTCGGCTCGTTGATGATGCGCAGGACTTCAAGGCCGGCGATCGCGCCGGCTTCCTTGGTCGCCTGCCGCTGGGCGTCGTTGAAGTAGGCGGGAACCGTGATGACGGCCTGGGAGACGCTCTCGCCGAGATAGGCCTCGGCCGTCTCCTTCATCTTGGTCAGCACCATCGCGCTGACCTGCTGCGGTGCGTAGGACTGGCCGTCCACTTCCACCCAGGCATCGCCATTGGCGGCCTTGGTGATCTTGAAGGGCGCGAGGCCGATGTCCTTCTGCACCATCGGGTCGTCGAAGCGGCGGCCGATCAGGCGCTTCACCGCATAGAGCGTGCCCGTGGGATTGGTGACCGCCTGGCGCTTGGCGGACTGGCCGACCAGGCGCTCGCCATTTTTGGCGAAGGCGACCATGGAGGGGGTGGTGCGGGCACCCTCGGCGTTCTCGATGACCCGGACGTCCTTGCCTTCCATGATGGCGACGCACGAGTTGGTGGTGCCGAGGTCGATGCCGATGACCTTGCTCATCCGATACTCTCCTCTGCGGCAGGCAGGGACGGCCCGAGACGTGGCGCCGTGCCCGCCCCCTGTGCTGAACCGGCGGCGCATTGCCGCCGCGGATGGGGTGGTTGGGGTTCCCCGCGCGGGGCGGGGCGTCGTGACGGATCGGATGTATTGATTGGCGAGGCGGCGGACAAGTCCCGCCGCAATGCCCTGCGGCAATTGTCGCCCTGCCCCCACGGCGCATCTGGACCCGTGCCTGGGCATGCGCATAGGATTCCGACCCGCGGGGGCATCGGAGACATCATCCATGAGTGCGGGACAGTACTTCGCCAATTGGCTCGACCACGCGTTGTCGACCAACCGCAAGTCGAGCATGAAGTTCGGCGAGGGTGCCTGGGTCGTCAAGCTGTCGGAACACTACATCATCGGCAACACCAAGACGGCGACCGAATGCTGGATCAGCGGCCACGGCGGATCCGATTCCGGTGACTATCTGATCGACAATGAGACATTCGCCGTCCCGAGCGGGTGCTCCGTGCAGTTCTTTCAGCCGCATGGCTATTGCCTGATCTACCGGACCAACAACCTGCGGACCGGCAAGCCGATCGTTGACAACCAGCACAACGACACCGCCTTCGGGCCGGGCGAGAGGTGCACCAACTACATCCTCAACAAGTTCGAGGGGCGGCATAACCAGGCCCCGGAGGACGCGAAGGCCGAGCGCGGCTACACCTACGAAGCCCTCCAGTCGATCTGCGACGAGGGCAAGGTGGTCGTCGTCACGATCCGGAACCGCTGGTACAGCTCCCACGTGACGCTGCAAGAAACCATCAAGGCGGTCCGCAAGGTCGCGCCCAGTATCACCAAGTTCAATTGCCTCTTCTGCCGCGTGGATGACGACTACGAGGACGATGATCCCGCCTGGAACGCGGGCTCCGGCCAGTGGGTCGACTAGCGCAGACTGCCTTCGCATGCGCCCACCTCGCATGCGTTACCCTGTTGTTTTGCGGGCATTTTCACGCGTTCGGATGATCCCATCCGAACGCGATCCGCTCCGACACCCCGTTTCCGAGGCGGCCCGGGCCGGTGCGGGGTCTGGCCGTGATCTGCTCCAGAGCACAGACGGAGGGCGCCGGGGCTCCCAGGCTCCGGTCTGGTCCGGTATCGTTCCGGACAGACCGGGATGCCTTCCATGACCTTCCAGCCGATCCTGGGCCGGCGCGGCCTTCTGGCCCTGCTCGCCGCCTCGCCCGCGCTGCCGGGCGCCGCACGGGCCCAGCCGCCGGCGCGGCCGCTCCATGTCATCGTCATCGGCGCCGGACTTTCGGGCCTCGGCTGCGCCCGCGCGCTGGCCGATGCCGGGCACCGTGTCACCGTGCTCGAAGCCCGTACGCGCACCGGCGGCCGCCTGCACACGGTGACCTTCCGCGGCCAGCGGCTCGACCTCGGCGGCGCCTGGATCCATGGGCCGGAGGGCAATCCGCTGACGCCGCTCGCCGATGCCGCGGGCGTCCGGCGCATGCCGACCTATGACGCGCGCAGCATCATGTTCGACGCCGATGGCCGCCCGCTCACCGAGGCGGAAACCGGTGCCATCTTCGACACCGTCGGCCGCCTGATCGCCCATGACAGCCCCTATGCCTGGCGCGGCGCGCGGGACGTATCGCTGGCCGAGGCGGTGCCGGTGCTGGACCCGACCCGGCAAGCGACACCCTATGACCGGCGCGTCGCGGCCTGGCTGTCCTCCTACGTCGCCGGCTATGCCGGCGGCGATGCGGCGGAGGTCTCCGCGCAAGGCTGGTTCGGCGGGGAGGGCGAGATCCCCGAGGAGAACCACCTCCTCGCCCAAGGCTACAACGCCATCACCGACCTGCTGGGACAGGGGCTCGACATCCAGCTCCGCCAGGTGGTGCGGGAGGTGCGGCTGACCGGATCCGGCGTCGTCGTCGCCACGGCGGAGCAGGCGTATTTCACCGATCGCGTGGTGGTGACGCTGCCGCTCGGCGTGCTGAAGCGCGGCGATGTCGGCTTCGACCCACCGCTGCCGGCGGGGCATCTCGGCGCCATCGCGCGGATCGGGAACGGGCTGCTCAACAAGATCATCCTCGCCTTCAACCGCCCCTTCTGGCCGGCCGAGACGCATTACCTGCGCAGCCTGTCCGCCACGCGCGACAATGCGGCACCGGAGATCGTGTCGCTGCAACCGCATCTGAACCTGCCCGTGCTGGTGGCGTTGGTCGGCGGGTCGGCGGCGCAACGGATCGAGATGCTGCCGGACGCAGCGCAGGTGGACCTGGTGATGCAGGCGCTGCGGCGGATGTACGGGCACGCCGTGCCGAACCCGGTCGAGACGCGCGTCACCCGCTGGTCGCGCGACGTCTTCGCGCGCGGGTCCTATTCCTTCCTGCCGGTGGGCGCGTCGCTGGATGACCATGCCGCGCTGTCGCGGCCGGTGGCCGAGCGGATCTTCTTCGCGGGAGAAGCGGCGACCACAGAGGCGCCGTCCTACGCCCACGGCGCGCTTCTGGGCGGGCGAAGGGCCGCGCGGGAGGTGATGTTGACCGCCCAATGATCACGATATCGTGATAGATTCATAAATCTTACGCCTTCTGCGGCCGCAACAAAATTGCATACAGTTATGCGCTCCGCATGGTCCTGTGCGGCCTTCACCAATGGAGAGCGCGCATGGGCGATTCGCTGATCAATTTCATTGATCACATGATGAATGACATCAGCGCGGAAGCGCATCTTAAATTTGCCGGTGGCGCGGAAGTTCACGAATTGCCGATGCATTACGTCGTTGGTAACAACATAAAGGATAAGGACACTTGTTTCATTAGTGCTCATGGAAATAGCGAGAGTGCTTCTTATGGAATCATGACTGCAAAATCTTTTGAGGTTCCGGCAGGATGTTTGGTTTTGTTTACCGCTCCGCATGGATATACAATTTCGTTAGATAATAATGCCTTACGTACCGGAAAGCCTCTGAAAAGGGGAGATAGGCTCCGATCCGGAGGACGTGCGTTTCACGGCATGGAATTCAGAGCACAAGAACAATGTGCGAATTACATCCTGAGTAAATTGGAGGGCAGGCATTACAATAACGACGAAGATGCCATGGGAGATGCGGAGCGCGATGGCCTGACCTATGCCGCCATGCAGAGTATTGCCGCAGAAGCCGATATCATCATGGTCTCGATTCGCAATCGCTGGTGGTCAGCGAATGTGTCACTCGAGGAAACGATAGCCGCGGTACGTGGGTTGGCTCCGAATATTACCACATTCATCTGCCTGTTCTGCCGCGTCGGGGATGATAAATCATTAGGAGAATGGGATCCCCGACGTGGCAAGTTGACCCAGCCCGATTGAGAATGCGCCACTCGGCGCATTCTCATGGGCGGTGCCGGCATTCTCAAACGGACTCCTGGAGCAGATCCCGATCAGGTGGAATCGCCTGATCGGGTGAGGATGACCGATCAAACAAAAGGTTAGGGACGTTGCCGTAAGCCAGGGCGAACGGGGACGGCTCCAGCGACGTCAACGCAGGTCAATGCCCACCGGCGTCTGTGGCCCTTCCCTTTGCGTCGGAGGCTTCCGCATCCCGCAGCAGATGCCTGGCGCTTGCGGCGCATGCGCCAGCCAGCGGATTCCCGCTGCTATCCGCGCGAGGCGCCGCCGGCCGCGACCACCACCATGGCCGGCTTGAGCAGCCGCCCGTTCAGCGTCCAGGCCGGCGTCCAGCAGGTGACGACCGAACCGGGCGCGATGCCCTCGGGGGCCGGCTGCTCGGCCATCGCCTGGTGCATCTCGGGGTCGAAGGGCTTGCCCGTCGGGTCCTCGCGCTTCACCCCGTTGCGCTCCAGGATGCCGAGGAAGGAGCGTTCCACCCCTTCGATCCCGTCGCGGATCTTGGTCAGCACCTCCGGCTCGCCGGGGGCGGCACCGGGGAGGGCATCGAGGCCACGGCGCAGGTTCTCCGCCGCCTCGACCACGTCGCGGGCGAATTTCTGCGTGGCATAGGCGCGGGCTTCCTGCACCTCGCGCTGGGTGCGGCTGCGCAGGTTCTGCATCTCCGCCTCGGCGCGCAGCCACCGGTCCTTGAAGCCGGCCGCCTCGGCCTCGAGCGCGGCGATGCGCTCCTCCGGCGTCAGTTCGGCGGGGGGCGCCTCGGTCTCAGGCGTGGGCGGCGCCGCCTCGGTCTCGGGCGCGGGGGTATCCTTGTCGGTGCTCATTCGGGATTGGCGTCTCATTCGCAGGCGCGGCGAAGGGCCGCGGGAGGCCCTTCACCTAGGCTGCCGGGCGGCCCGGGGCAAGGCGCGGCCGGATCGACGCGCCTTCGTCCCGGACCCGGGACACTCCGGCATCTGTTACCAGCGGCGGTCGTCACGCCGGCGGTCGTGGCGGTCGTCATGCCGGCGCGGCTCGTATCGCATCTGCCGCGGCCCGTCCCAGCCGCGGTCGCCGCGTGGCGGACCGCCCCAGTTATGCGACGGCGGCGGCCCGGCCCAGCGGGTGGGCGGCGCCTGCCAGCCCCAACGCGGAGGCGGCGCCGGGCGGTGATACCAGACCTGCGCCGGCGCCGGCCCCCAGCCCGGCTGGTAGGGGTAGGGCTCATAGGCGCAGGCCGGCCCGGCCGCCACGGCGGCGAGGATCAGGGTGGCGGCGGGAAGCAGGCGGAACATGGCGCATCTCCCTCTGGTTGGGAGAGCAGACCATTGCCATCAGGCAACGGCGCGGCGCGATCATGGCACCGCCGGGGCGGCGTGCGACGGAATGTGGCGGCGTCAGCCTTCCTCGGCCGACAGCTTCGCCACCGCAGCGCGATAGGTGTCGTCGAACAGCGCATCCAGCGCCGGGTTCACGCCGCGCAGCCCAGCCGCGACGCGCCCGGCCCAGCCGACATACTCGACGCGCCGCGCATGGATCCAGTTGGCCGGTGGGCTGTCCGCGATGGCCCGCAGGTTCGATATCTTGTCCGCGAGCTTGAGCTGCTTCGCCCCATCGGTCTTCTTCGGCGCCTGGCTGACCTGCAGCGCCTTGCGCGTCTCCTTGGGCAGATCCTTGTCGTCGGTCGCCTCGGCGACCAGTCCGGCGACCTCAACCCCGAAGGCGGCGGCCAGGTCGGCGGGGGCGACCTCGGTGTCCTCAACCGTGTCGTGCAGCAGCCCGGCCAGAATCACCGGCAGGGGCGCGCCATGCGCGGCGAGGATCGAGGCGACCTCGATGACATGGTTGACGTAGGGCTCGGCGGCCGCCCCCTTGCGGGCCTGGCCGGCATGGGCGCGGGCGGCGAACAGGGTGGCGCGCAGGATCTCGGCGCCAGGGTCCATGCTGGGTTTCATGGTTCCTCCAATGGCGGTGTCCTGGCCTGCGGCGCAAGGGCGCAGTCGCGCCCGGCGAAGGGGATCGTGATGCCGCGTCGGACAGGCAGGCGCCGCGTCGTGCTGGTGCTGCTGTTTACGCCGATGCTGGCCGCGCAGGCACCGGCACCCGATGCCGCGCGGATCGTCGCGCAGCTACGCGATGCGCGGGCCATGCTCTGTGCCCGTTGCGACAACGACCTGGAGCGCGAAGGCGTCAACCGCCCGGCCCGGCGATCGATGATCGGATCCGATAAGCTGGTCATGGCGCGGGAGATGCTGGACGCCGCCCCCGCCCTGCCCGGCGCGGCCGCGGCGCAGCGCCACATCACGCGTGCGCTGGCCGACCTTGAATACTGGGACGAAGCCGCCGGGATCCGGGCCATCGACGCGGCGATCGCGGCCCTGCGGCGGCGCTGACCAGGGCGCGGGCTCCCCTACCGCCGCGTGCCAGCCCGGAAGCAGGGGTTCTGCCGGGCGAAGTCGCGCAGGGCGGGCGGCAGCGGCGCCACGCGATCCCCGGCGGCTAGCCGCGCGCGGCCATCGCGCGACCAGCTCGCCGGCGCGATGGATGGGTCGGCAAAGGTCCCGCTGACCCGCACCGGGATGTCGAGGGCGAAGAAATCCGTGGTGTCCCGCTGGCTGCCGATCACCAGGTCCATCCGCTTGCGGTTGAGGTCGAAGGTCGCGAGACCGCTGATCGTCCCCGTCTCGGCACGGATGCGCAGCGGCGCCGCTTCCCCTCGCCCGGCACGGACATCGACCACAGCCAGCAGGCAGGTCAGCGGCGTATTCCCCCGCGCGGTGCGGAACAGGGCGCGCAGGTCGGTTGAGGCCATCTCGATCACCTCCCGTGCGATGGTGCCGCCGCGCATCGATATGACAGCAGCGACATTCGCCCGCCGCGTCGCCGCGTTCATCGTCGCCCCTTCGGCGGAGACGGTGACGCGCGCCTCCATCGGCCCCCGGGCCGGCAAGGAACGTATGCCGAAGGCGCGGCGCAGCGTGTCGAGATCGCCCTCGCGCATCGCCACCTCGGCGGTTACGCGGCCGCCGCGCGGTGCGGGTTCCAGCGCGCCCGAGGCTTCGAGCAGCGCGCCGTAGGCCCGCAGGGCGAAGGTCTCGACGGCGATGCGCCCGGGTTCCGCCGAGGCGACCAGGCGGACATCCGTGGCGTCGAGATCGGCATAGGCCAGTTCACGCGCCGTCGCCTTCACATGCAGCCGCGGGTCCGGCGCCACGGCGAAGGTCAGCGGGATATCGGCGTCGCCGCGCTCGGCGCCCGGCTGCCGGGCCGGGGTGCCGAACAGCGCATTGAGGTCGAGCCGGGTGAAGTCGATTTCCGCCACGACCGTGTCCGGCTGCTCGGACGCGCCTTCGGTGATCTGCAGCCGTGGCGCGGCCAGGGCCTCGCCGTCGACCTCGCCGCGCGCGTCGGTGAGGCTCCAGACATCACCCTGGCGCCGGAAGGTGCCGCCCAGTCGGACCGGGAAGGCCGGGCCGGGGCCGGCGCCCGCCATGGTCAGGATCGCGCCGGGCGATTCCGCGACCAGGCTCATCCGGCCCTCGATCCGGTCGAAATTCAGCGGATCAGTGGAAGTGCCGTCGAAGGTCAGGTTCGTCTCGGGCACGACAGCGACCAAGGCCATCGGGAACGGCGCTCGGCCGTCGCGCAGCTGCGCCGGCGTGCCCAAGGTGCCTTCCAGCGTGACTGGCACCGCGTTGTAGGCGCCGGCGACGCGCATGCGCAGCGGCTGGTCGGCGGCGGGCGCGGCGATGCTGGCCGAGGTGATCTCGCTGCGCAGGGGCGTGCCGCTGCTGGTGCGGAAGACGACCTCGCTGCGCGCCAGGCGGATGTCGAGCAGCACCGGCAAGCCGGACCGGTCGGGCGGTTCCGGCGCGAAGGGCGCGGAGGGCCCGGCCGGGTCGGCGCCGCCGAAGCGCCAGTTGCGCCGCCGCTGCGCATCGCGTTCCAGCAGCAGGGTGAAGCCTTCTGCACGCACCTCGCGCAGTACGACTTGGCCGCGCAGCAGCGGCAGCAGGTCGAGCGTGGCGGTGGCGGAAGCCAGCGTCGCCATCTGCGGCGCACTGCCACCCTCAATATTGGCGAGGCGGGCGCCATGGATCTCGACCTTGGTCCTGAGGCCGGGGGAGACGCGCAGGGAGTCGATGGTCAGGCTGCGGCCGAGCGCCGCCGTGCCGCGGGCCGCCACGCGGCTGGCGAGGTCGATGCGCGGCAGGATAACGAAGACGGCCGCGAGCCCGATCAGCGGCACGGCCAGCAGCACACCGAGGATGAGTTTCGTGCGGCGGCTCATCGACGGCGTCCCCCCTGGCCAGCGGCCCCTGTCGTGTCCGGCAGGATAGGCCGCGGCCGCCACGCCGGGGAAGCGTGGCGGCGGGGGCGCCGTCAGGTGTTCATCGCGTCATGCCGAAGGCATGCGGAGGCAAAGCGGATGCGAGGAACACCGTCAGGTGTTCATCGCATCGAAGAAGTCCTGGTTCGTCTTGCTGTACTTCAGCTTGTCGATCAGGAATTCCATCGCATCCTGCGTGCCCATCGGGTTCAGGATGCGGCGCAGCACCCACATCTTCGACAGGGTGGCGCGGTCGACCAGCAGCTCCTCCTTGCGGGTGCCCGACTTGGTGATGTCGATGGCCGGGAAGGTGCGCTTGTCGGACAGCTTGCGGTCCAGGATGATTTCGCTGTTACCGGTGCCCTTGAACTCTTCGAAGATCACCTCGTCCATGCGCGAGCCGGTGTCGATCAGTGCGGTCGCGATGATGGTCAGCGAGCCACCTTCCTCGATGTTGCGCGCCGCGCCGAAGAAGCGCTTGGGGCGCTGCAGGGCGTTGGCGTCGACACCGCCGGTCAGCACCTTGCCCGACGACGGCACGACCGAGTTGTAGGCGCGGCCGAGGCGCGTGATGGAATCGAGCAGGATGACGACGTCGCGCTTGTGCTCGACCAGGCGCTTGGCCTTCTCGAGCACCATCTCGGTCACCTGGACGTGGCGCGTCGCCGGCTCGTCGAAGGTGGAGGCCACGACCTCGCCCTTCACCGTGCGGGCCATGTCGGTGACTTCCTCGGGCCGCTCGTCGATCAGCAGCACCATCAGGAAGACCTCGGGGTTGTTGGCCGAGATCGACTTGGCGATGTTCTGCAGCATCACCGTCTTGCCGGTGCGCGGCGGGGCGACGATCAGCGCGCGCTGGCCCATGCCGATCGGCGCGATCAGGTCGATGACGCGATGCGTGTTGTCCTTGGTGGGGGACTTCGCAACGGATTCGACCTCCGGGTTCTCCATCTTCAGCCGGCGGTTCGGATACAGCGGCGTCAGGTTGTCGAAGTTGATGCGGTGCTTGAGCGCCTCGGGCGGCTCGAAGTTGATGCTGTTGACCTTCAGCATCGCGAAGTAGCGTTCGCCATCCTTGGGCGCGCGGATCTGGCCTTCCACCGTGTCGCCGGTGCGCAGGCCGAAGCGGCGCACCTGGGCGGGGGAGATGTAGATGTCATCCGGCCCGGGCAGGAAGTTCGCCTGCGGCGAACGGAGATAGCCGAAGCCGTCCGGCAGGATCTCGAGCGTGCCTTCCCCGTAGATCGCCTGCTCATTCTCGGCGAGCGTCTTGAGGATGCCGAACATCATGTCCTGCTTGCGGAGCGAGGACGCGTTCTCGACGCCCACCTCCTCGGCGAAGGCGAGAAGGTCGGCGGGGCTTTTGGCCTTGAGTTCTGAAAGGTGCATGGGTGCTGGACGCTGTCCGTAGCAGGGGATTGGCCGGGACGTTCCCAAGGGCCTCATGCACGCGGATGGCCCGCGCAGTGCGGCCTGTTCACCCGGAACCGCGCCGAGAAACGGCGCGACGGGCGAAGTCCCGAAAGGAAGGAAGGAAGGAAGTTGGCGGCGCCTGGCGCGGAACGCCCCGCGCCGCAGGCGGGAAGCGGCCGAACCCTAGGAAGGCCCGGGCCGCTCGTCAACCAACGAAATGCAACCGGGGCCGGCCACTTTCAAGGGGATGCGCGCAGGCACCAGCCGCGCCATGCGCCGAAGCGGACCAGATCCCAGTGCCAGCAACGGCCCACGGCGGAACTGCAACTGCATCAGCCGCGCCTCGGGGACCATCCCGTTCCCGCCCAATACCATTCTGCCCCAGTAATGCTAGGCTTGGGCCAGGGCTGCAATCGCGCGGGTGAAATGTTCCATGAAGCGGCGAGAAAACATCGCTCTGCTCAGCATGATGGTCGCCTGGCCGGTCGCCGCGCGCGCGCAGGCACCTGCGACGCCGGTGATCGGTTATATCGGCGTTGAAACGGCCCGGCCGATCATGTCGCGCCTTCGCGCCTTTCGCGAGGGCCTCGCCGAAGCCGGGTATGTCGAGGGCAGGAACGTCGCGCTCGAGTTTCGGTGGGCGGAGGGCCGGTACGACCGGCTGCCGGCACTTGCGGCAGATCTCGTCCAGCGCGGCGTGGACGTGATCGTCGCACCCGGCGGCGCCCCCGTCGCGCTTGCGGCGAAGGCCGCGACGAGAACGATCCCGATCGTGTTCGAGATGGGCGGCGATCCCGTCGCATTGGGTGTCGTGAGCAGCCTGAACCGGCCCGAAGGCAACCTCACGGGCGTGTCGAGCCTCAGCGTCGAAGCGAGTTCCAAGCGGCTGGAGCTCCTCAATGAGGCGGTCTCGACCGCCCTCAATGTCGGCATCGTGGTCAACCCGACGAGCCCCACCGCCAATGCGCAGCTGGGGAATCTGCGCGCGATTGGCAACGCGCTCGGCCTGCAGCTTCACATCCTGCCAGCCAGCACCGAGGAGCAGTTCGACGCCGTCTTCGCGGCATTGCCCGCGCTGCAGGCGGGCGGGCTCGTATTCACCTCCGACCCCTTCTTCGCCTTCCGCAGCGAGCAGTTGGCGGAACTCGCCCTGCGCCATCGCATGCCCGCGATCACCCAGACGCGGGATTTCACCATGGCGGGCGGCCTCATGAGCTATGGCGGCGACTTCATGCAGTCACACCGCCAGACCGGCATCTATACCGGACGCATACTCAAGGGCGAGAAACCGTCCGACCTGCCGGTGCAGCAGATCACGAGACTGGAACTCCTGATCAACCTGCAGACGGCGCGTCGGTTCGGCATCTCACTTCGGCGGCCACTTCTTGGCCGTGCCGACGAGGTGATCGAATGACGGCAGCGCGCGCCGCGACGGAGCTGGCTCGCCCGGGGATACTGTCCGCAATAGCCCGCCGGATGGAGTTCGCCTTCTTCGGCTTCCTCCCGAGTGGAATCGCGCGACGCTTCGCCCGCACCCTGGTCGGCCTGGTCACCATTGCGCTCGTTGCCACCGGCACGGCGAACATGTGGCTGTCCTATACGAGGGCCACGGCCTCCGCCGTGGCGGCGCAGCGCGAAAAGGCCTTCGTTGCGGCCGATCGCGTGGCGCAGTTCATCGGTGAGATCGAAGGCCAGATGGGCTGGACCACGGGGGCGGATTGGGCGCGGAGCTCCCTCGACGAACGACGCTACGACTTCATCCGCCTTCTGCGCCAGGCACCGGCCATCACCGACGTGCAGTACATCGATGGCGCGGGGCGCGAACAGCTCCGCCTGTCTCGCCTCGAGCCTGATGTGATCGGCAGCGGCGACGACCTGTCGGCAGCGGCGCGCTTTACCCAGGCGATCGCGGATCGCGTGTGGTACGGCCCGATCTATTTCCGGCGTGGATCCGAACCCTTCATGCTGCTCTCCGTCGCGCATGCGGGCCGGAATCCGGGCGTGACGGCAGCGAACGTGAATCTCAAGCTCATCTGGGACGTCGTTGCCGCCATCCGGGTTGGTCAGCATGGCTACGCCTACGTGACCGACGCCTCGGGCCAGTTGATCGCGCATCCGGATATGAGTCTCGTGCTGCGCGGCACCGACCTGTCCCACCTGCCACAGGTGGCGCAGGCTCTCCGAACAGGGGCCGGCTCGCTCGACAACGCCCTCGGCGCCGTCACCGGCTTGGATGGCCGCACGGTACTCTCGGCCTATGCCCATATCCCGAAGCTGAATTGGTTCGTGTTCGTCGAACTGCCCCGGCGGGAGGTGTTGGCGTCGGTGCTCGGCACGCTCTACCAACTGCTCGTCGTGCTTGCGCTCAGCATCCTGCTGGCCCTGCTGCTCGGGGGCTGGCTCGCGCGGCGCATGGTCGTGCCCATCCTCCAGCTTCAGGCCGGTGCCCAGCGGCTCGGCGAAGGTGATCTGGAACAGCGCATCTCCGTCACCTCGAAGGACGAGATCGGCGCCCTGGCGCAGCGCTTCAACCTGATGGCGGCCCGCATCCAGGAGGCGCAGGAAACGCTCGAGGCGAAGGTCGCGGACAGGACCTTCGATCTTGCCCGCTCGCTCGACGATCTGAGAGCCGCGCAGGATCGGCTGGTCCAGACCGAGAAGCTTGCCTCGCTCGGCCAATTGACCGCGGGTATCGCTCACGAAATCAAGAATCCGCTGAACTTCGTCAACAACTTCGCCGATCTCGCCATGGAGCTGATGCAGGAGCTGACGGATGCGCTGGCAGCGGCAGGACCTGGCCTCGACCCGAAGATTCGCGAGGAAGTCGCCGAACTGGGCACCATGATGCGCGAAAATCTCACCAAAGTCGTTCTGCACGGCAAGCGTGCCGACAGCATCGTCAGGAACATGCTGGCCCACTCGCGCGAGAGTGGCGGCGAGCGTCGCGCGGTTGACCTCAACGCCGTCGCGGACGAGGCGCTGAACCTGGCCTACCACGCAGCGCGCGCCGAAATGCTGGGGTTCAACGTTGCCCTCGAGCGCGATTTCGACCCGGCGGTCGGGCGCGTTGAGCTCTATCCACAGGAATTCACCCGCGTGCTGCTGAACTTGATCGGGAACGGCTTCCATGCCGTGCACAAGAAGCGCGTCGAGCTGGAGCCGGAGGTGTTCGAGCCGACGCTGCGCCTGGCCACGCGCGCATTGCCGGATGCGGTCGAGATCCGTGTCCATGACAACGGTACGGGGATCCCGGACGCGGTGCGTGCGCGCATCTTCGAACCGTTCTTCACCACCAAGCCGGCGGGGGAAGGCACGGGGCTGGGCCTGTCGCTCTCGTACGACATCATCGTGAAACAGCATGGCGGGACGATCGCGGTCGCGACGGAGGCCGGTCGGTTCACCGACGTGGTCGTCACGCTGCCCAGGACCATCATGCTCGCCGAGGCAACCGCATGAACGCACAGATCCTCGTCGTGGACGACGAGACGGATATGGAGGCGCTGTTCCGGCAACAGTTCCGCCGCGACCTGCGGGCCGGCCGCTTCAAGCTCAGATTCGCGACCTCCGGCTCGCAGGCCCTGCAGATCATCGAGGGGACGGCCCCGGACGACATCATCCTGCTGCTTTCGGACATCAACATGCCGGGCATGAGTGGGCTTGAACTGTTGACGAAGGCCAAGGCTGCCCGGCCCGATCTGCCGGTCCTCATCATCACCGCTTATGGCGACGCGGAGACACGGCGTCGCTCACTGGCCGGCGGTGCCGAGGGCTTCATGCCCAAGCCGATCGACTTCGGCGCGCTGCGTTCCGATGTCGAGCGTCGGCTGGAGCGCCGCGAGGGCCGTCCATGACAGTGACCGTCCTTGTTGTGGATGACGAACCGGACCTCGAGGCGCTCATGCTGCAGAGGTTTCGGCGGCAGGTCCGCGAGGGCAGCCTTGCCTTCCGGTTCGCGTATGATGGGGTCGAAGCGCTCGAAGCCGTCGCCGACCACCCCGAGATCGGCGTGGTGCTTGCCGACATCAACATGCCGCGCATGGATGGCCTGACGCTGCTGCAACGCCTGCAGGATGTCGAAACGCCGCTCGCCACGGTGATCGTCTCGGCCTATGGCGACATGGCGAATATCCGCACGGCCATGAATCGCGGCGCGTTCGACTTCCTGACCAAGCCGATCGACTTCGCTGATCTTGAGGCAACGGTCGCAAAGACGCTGCGCCACGTTGCCGCGGCCCATGACGCCCGGGTACGGCGCGCGGCGGCCGAGCGCGCACATGCGGCACTCGCGCGCTACTTCTCGCCGAACCTGGCAGCGGAGCTGGCGACCGAGGGGCGCGCGCGGGATCTCGCCGGCCAGCGCTGCGACGTCACGGCGCTCTTCACGGACATCGCCGCCTTTACCGGTCTGGTCGAGACCTTGGAACCGGCATCGTTGCTTGAACTGCTGAACGCCTACTTCGCCGGCACGACCGACATCGTGTTCGAGCATGGCGGAACGGTGATGCGAGGGACCGGTGACGGATTGCACCTTCTGTTCGGTGCGCCGGGAGACCAGCCCGACCACGCTGCGCGCGCCGTGGCCTGCGCGCTGGCCCTCGATGCCTTCTGCGAAGCATTCCGAGCTGAGCAGCAGGCCAAGGGCATCGCGCTCGGCATCACCCGCATCGGCCTGCATTCAGGCCCCGCGCTGGTCGGCGATTTCGGCGGGGGGCGCTACTTCGACTATGCGGCGCACGGCGATACCATCAATACGGCGGCTCGCCTCGAAGCCGCCAACAAGACGCTGGGCACGCGGATTTGCGCAAGCGCGGCGGTTGCGGAGCGCGTAGCGGCATTCATGGGACGCCCGGTCGGCGATCTCCTCCTGCGTGGCCGCAATGAGCCATTGCGCGCCCACGAGCTGCTCTCCAGCGAACAATCCGAAGCGCCCGATACGCGCGCCTATGGTGCAGCCTTCGAGCGACTCGTCGCTTGTGAACCCGACGCCCTGCCGGCCTTCGCGGCCCTGGTCGGGGCGAACCCTGCGGACCCGCTTGCGAATTTCCATCTGCGGCGACTGCTCAACGGGGAGACGGGAGCAAGGGTGGAACTCCCCTGAGGCGGCTACCGCCGGGAGGTAACCTTCCAACCGGGAACGCGTTCCAAGGCTGCCTTCGCGCGCCGTTGGCGCGGCGCCCTGCCGGCTGTTGAACCGAAGGGTTCGACCATGGCCCGAGAGTCCCGCATCGGGTGAAGCCGGCTGTCCGTGACAGTTGCGTGGGCATATGGCTTCTGAAGCACCTCGCGTCGTGTCGGGCGTTGCTCTAAGCGGCCTCCAACCTGACGAATGCGCTCTCGATATTGCGCCGGGCGCGCTTCTCCCGTTCGAGGAAGAAGCGGTCGGTCAGGAAGATGCGGTCCTTCCACAGCAGCATCTGCAACGCGGCGGACCGCGCGAGGCGGTACCTCTCATCGGGTAGATGGGCGAACTCCAGACGCAACGCGGCTTCGTGGTCCGCAAAGCACCTCTCGTCAGCGCCGAGGACGGCGTGATCGAAGTCGAGAAGCAAAGCGGCATCCCCGCGCAGGGATGGATCATCGGTCTCCGGGATCTCCCCATGCGCGACCGCCATGATCAGCGCCTCTGCCCGATCGAGCACATCGGGCGGCACACCGGCGCCGACGAAGGCGCGCATGAGCAGGGCGCTGCGGCGTGGCGATTCGGCAGATCGCAGGTCGAGCACCGCCTTGTGGAAGAGGATGGCGAGTATGAATGCCGACCGCCCGGCGATGCCGTTCACGACGTCTTCCGCCATCTGGAGCAATTCACCGATGCGCGTCCACGTATGGACGGTACGGTGCGGCTCCGCATAGCGACGCTTGAGGTCCGACAGAAGCGCGCCACTCAGCACGGACGCGCCCCTCGCGGCGTCATGTCAGCGCTGCCCCGCGTCGGCGCATCTCCAGTCTCGAGCGTCGTTGCCATCTCCCTGATGTAGCCTTCGCAGGGCTGACGTGTCATCGATGCGACGGTCTGCATGGACAGCACATCTCCGCCATCGAGCGTCAGGAACGGCTTCGATTCGATCCTCGCGATCAGGCTGACGGCGCAGAGCCGCGGCAGTCATCCGACAACGGGTGGCGGATCCTCGATCCTGAACGATCCATATCGCAGATGCAGCGCCCACCCAGTTCGGGGATTGTGGACTGGCCTTAGCCGCAGCCCGCACACGTCATCAGGCCGCACTTCTCCCGCGCCGGCTCGATCGCATAGCCGCAGCGGATGCAGTTCGCCCCGTCGTCTTCGGCGTTGAACGGGTCCGCGACGCGCCTCGCGGGCGTGCCAACCGTTTGCTTGCGTGGCCGCCCCCGAGCACGACGCACAGGCATGACGGGCTCCACGGCATCGACGGACCGCGGCGCTTCAGCTTCGGCTGTGGCCGACACCCATGCCGGCATAACGTGGGTGACAGGCGCTGCTGTCTCAGCAGCCACCGGCTCGACCGGCATGGGGATCGCGGCGGCTTGCTTGGCCGGGAATCCACCCTCCCATGAGGCAGCCCGGACATGCGGGTCGGCTCGTCGCGACCGATCCCTGCTCTCGCCGCCGGAACGCAGATGCACGACCTCGACGACCCTGCTGCCCGGGGCCCCGGCGCGTCGTGGAATGGTCAGCAACTCGCGCCGGTCAGAAGGCCCGGGCTTGTCGTCTTTGAAGCGGGCGAAGACTCGATCCTTGTCGTCCATGGACTACCAACTGTCTGAAATGGCTTGGGGTTCAACGGTGCCGTCCCGCTGAAAGGTTGGGACTCGATCAGCGGTTTGCACCGATGAATCACCATTCAGGCAGTACGAAGGCTGAAATTAATCAGGCCGACCGGAGAACGCGGCCGGAATTCAACATCTTAAGCATGAAGGCGCGGGGCGCCTACCCTCAAGACTCTGGAGCCTGCAGCCGTCGATGGCGCCGAGGCGCCGTTGTCGAGTGCGCCGCTCGGGCCGCCTCGACCCACTGACTCCGCGCCAAGGGACGGGACACCCCGGGTTTCGAGAGATCCTTGGAGGGGCGGCGCCCCTCCAAGTGCCCACCTACTTCCGCGTCGCCTCGTAGCGCGCCTTGGTCTCGGCGTTGGGCGGATACAGCCCCGGCAGAGGCACGCCGCGGTCCACCTCGGTCATGATCCAGGCCTCGAGCCGTTCCTGCTCGACCGCCGCTTCCACCACTGCGTCCAGCAGCGCGGCCGGGATCACCACTGCGCCGTCCTGGTCGGCGACGATGATGTCGCCAGGGATGACGGTGACGCCGCCGCAGCCGATCGTCTCCTGCCAGCCGACGAAGTTCAGCGCGGCGACGGAAGCCGGCGCGACGTAGCCCTGGCAGAACACCGGCAGGCCGGTGCCGATCACGCCCGCGCCGTCGCGCAGCACGCCGTCCGTCACCAGGCCCGCGACGCCCTTCTTCGCCATGCGTGCACAGAGGATGTCGCCGAAGATGCCGGCGGCGGTGCTGGCCATCGCATCGGCCAGGGCGACGCAGCCTTCGGGCATCTCCTCGATCGCCGCACGGGTGGACCGCGGGGAGGACCAGGAATCGACCGTCGCCAGGTCCTCACGCGTCGGGGTGAAGCGCAGGGTGAAGGCGGGGCCGACGATGCGCTTCGCTTGGCCCGGCACGATCGGCCGCGAACCGGCGATGTAGCAGAAGCGCACGCCCTTCTTGAGCAGCACGGTCGTCAGTGTCGCCGTCGTCACGCCCTCAAGGGCGGTCTTCTGCGCGGGGGTAAGGGGCATGGCGATAGTCTCTCCGTTCAACCTCGCCCAGGCATCGCAAGGGGGCGCGGTGACGGCAAGGGGCTAAAGCACTTTAGGCTTTTAGGATTTTTGGCCTTTATTCTGCCTCGCAGGCTGTCCCTGCGGTGCCCCCGGACCAAGTGATTCGGCCGACCTGGCAAAGGTGATGATGGTGATACGTTATAGGTTTTTGGTCCTTTTCGTCAAGGCGAGCCGTCGCGAATGCGCCGTCACCGCTTGCCCGGCGCCAAGTCCCGGCATTCCAAAGGCCCCTGGCCCTCGGCGTGCCTCCGCTCCGGCGCGTCGGGCAGCCTTGCGCAACCGCCGCGCCCGGTGAGGATGCTCACCCGAAGGAGACCGCCATGTCCGTGACCGGCCTGCCACCCTATGACGACACCAACATCTTCGCGCGCATCCTGCGCGGGGAGATCCCCTGCAAGCGCGTGCATGACGACGCCCATGCGCTCGCCTTCCACGACATCAACCCGCAGGCGCCGGTGCATGTGCTGGTGATCCCGAAGGGGCGGTACGTCTCCATCGCCGATTTCAGCGCGAACGGGTCGGATGCCGAGATCGCCGGCTTCTGGCGCGCCGTGGCAAAGGTGGCGAAGGATCTCGGCGTCGAGGCTGGCGGATACCGCGTGCTGACCAACATGGGGACCGATGGCGGGCAGGAAGTGCCGCATTTCCATGTGCACATCTTCGGCGGCCGGCGGATCGGGCGGATGGTGCCGCGCGCCGAGGGGTAGGGCGCCTTCGCCAGCATCCTGGCCCGACGGGGTTCCCGGCGCCTGCGCCGGCGTATGTCGCGCCGGCGTCCCGTGATTCCCGGGAAGCGTTCCGAGACCCTTAACAACCACCCCACCGCCTGAGGCCGGTTCACTCGGTTTCCCGTTCATCGCGAATGGCGCCGCGATCCTCCGACCGCTGCGCCATCCCGTCGAATGTCCGAGCCAGCGGACGACCCAGCCGACCCTGATCCGCCGGATCAGAGCACGAAGTCGGAAGCCTCCAGCCCCCAGACGCCGGAGACGAGGATCGAGAAGTCGGCCCCCCCGTCGCCGTTCAGGTCACCCTCGACCATGTCGCCGAGACCCGTGGTGCGGGTCCACAGGTCGCCCTCGCTGCCGAAGAAGGGCTGATCGCTCGAGAAGTAGAACCTCTGGTTGCCGGCGAGGCTGGCCTGAGCATCGATCCCGGAGAGGTCGATCACGTCCTCGCCGCGGACGAAATCCATGATCCGGTCGAAGCTTCCGTTGGCCGTCTCCTGCGTGCTGCTGAAGATGAAGCGGTCGGCGCCGCCTTCGCCGTAGAGCAGGTCGGTGCCGGCCTGGCCGCGCAGCTGGTCGTTCCCCGCGCCACCGTGCAGCACGTCGTTGCCGTCACCGCCAAAGACATAGTCGTTGCCCGCATCGCCCCAGACCGTGTCGGCGCCCGCATCGCCATAGACGAAGTCGGCGTCGTTGCCGCCGCGCACCACGTCGTTGCCCGTCCCGCCATAGGCGTAGTCGACACCCTCGCCGGCATCGAGCACATCGTTACCGGCATCGCCGCGCATGACGTCGTTGCCATAGCCCCCGGACATGGTGTCGGCGCCATCACCGCCCTGCAGCGTGTCGTTGCCGAGATCGCCGGAAATCGAGTCGTTGCCAGCGGCGCCATCGAGGAAGTTGTTCCATGTATTGCCGGTCATCACGTTGCCCAGCTCATTGCCGAAGCCGTCGCTCGTCCCGGTGCCGATGATCCAGAGATTCTCGACATTGGCGGCAAGCGTCGTGGACTGCAGCAGGCTCTGCACCGTGTCGATGCCCTGGTCGGCTAGTTCGACGACCACGTCCGTCGCGTCCTCGACCACATAGGTGTCGTTGCCGACGCCACCCTTCAGGGTATCGGCGCTCGCGCCGCCATCCAGCCAGTCATTGCCGGCGTCGCCGGAAACAACGTCGGCCCCGCCCTCGCCGTAGAGCGAGTCATTGCCCTCGCCACCATTGAGCACGTCGTTGCCGATACCGCCGTGCAGCGCGTCGTGGCCGGCCAGGCCGTTGATGCGATCCGCGCCCATGCCCCCGAAGATCTCGTTGTCGAGCGTGTTGCCGGTCAGGTCGGCATTCGCAGTCCAGCCGGAGTCGAGCACCAGGCGCTCGACATTCGCGGCGAGCGTATGGCTGTTCGCGGCGAGGTAGACGGTGTCGATGCCTTCATTGGCCTGCTCGACGATCGTGTCCGGATCGTCGGCGTAGATGCGATAGGAGTCGTCGCCGGTCCCGCCGTACAGCGTGTCGGTGCCGGCGCCGCCGTAGAGGTAGTCGCCGCTCTCGCCACCTTCGAGAACGTCGTCGTCGTCACCGCCGTAGAGCTCGTCATTGCCTGCACCGCCACGCAGCGTGTCGTCCTCCGCGCCGCCATAGAGCTTGTCGTTACCTTCGTCGCCCTGGAGAAGATCGTCCTCGCTGTCGCCTCTCAGCACGTCGTCGCCGGCACCGCCGTTGAGCGTGTCATTGTCTTCGCCGCCGTTGAGCGTGTCATTGCCGGCGCCGCCCTCGAGCAGGTCATGGCCTCCGACGCCGTTCAGGAGGTCGTTGCCGTCGTTGCCGTAGATCCAGTCGCTGAGGACGTTGCCCGTGACGGTGTCATTCCCCAGGCCAGCGTCGATGGCCCAGCCGACGTAGAAGGCGAGGTCGATCCCATCCAGGATCTCGATACCCGTCGGCCCGAGGTCGTTGTGGTCCACTGTGTAGGCGTCGTCGCCGCTGCCCAGGTCGTGGGTATTGAAGTAGTCGGTCCTATCGCCCGTCTGGCGGACGGCCCATTGGCCGTATTTGGGGAAATAGCTGCTCACGGCACGATCTCCTCGTTGGCTGCGGGCCGTTCGGGCCCGGTGGCCGGGGGTATGTGCCGCCTGTGTTGCTGCTCCGTATCGCCGGAGCGAGCCCGTTGTGATCGCGATCACCGGGACTTCACTGCGCGATGCGCGGGTCCGAAGGGTCGCCGCGACTGCGCCGGGTATCGACGCCTCGACCGAGGCTGCCGAGGCGGGCCTGCTCTACCTCCCGCGCCATGGCCCCTTCGAGAACGCCTTCGCCGAGCCCAAGGGCGTGCTCCGCACAGCCGCCGAGCGCAGCATCGACAGCTTCAATGCAGATGAAGGCGCCAACGACGTCGCCGCCGCCGGCTTCGACCAAGCCTGATCGAGCGCCGCCGCGCCGTCAGCCCTGCTCGCCGAGCTCCAGCGCCCGCCGATACACATCCCGCCGCTTCAGCCCCGTCGCCTCGGCCACGCTCGCGGCCGCGTCGCGCAGGGTCATGCCGCCTGCCATCGCCGCGCGCAGCCGCGCATCGACCTCATCCTCGCCGGCCGCCGCCTCCTCCGGCGCGGGACCGACGACGATGCAGATCTCCCCGCGCGCCTCGGCGGTCGCGTAGTGCGCCGCGAGGCTGCCGAGGCTGCCGCGCCGCACTTCCTCGAACCGCTTGGTCAGTTCGCGCGCCACCGCCGCCGGGCGGTCCGCGCCGAAGCCCTCGGCCATCGCGGCCAGGGCCTCGGCCAGGCGGTGCGGGGCTTCGTAGAACACCAGGGTGGCCGACAGGCCGGCGCGCTCGATGCCGCGCAGGCGTTTCAGCTCGGCCGCGCGCGGCCCGCCCCTGGCCGGCAGGAAGCCGAGGAACAGGAAGGGATGCGGCGGCAGCCCCGACAGCGACAGCGCCATCACCGCCGCATTCGGCCCCGGCACGGCCGAGATCTTCACCCCGGCCTCGATCGCCGCGCGCACCAGCCGGTAGCCCGGATCGCTCACCAGCGGGGTCCCGGCATCCGACACGAGCACGAAACGCTCGCCCGCCTTCATGCGATCGACCAGCCTGGGGGCTTGCGCCGCCTCATTGTGATCGTGCAAGGGGATCATGGTCGCCGCGACGCTCTGCCGCGCGAGCAGGCCGCCGGTCACCCGGCTGTCCTCGCACAGCACGGCATCGGCGTCCCTGATCGCCGCCAGCGCCCGGGGGGACAGGTCGCCGAGGTTTCCGATCGGCGTCGCGACGAGCACCAGGCCGGGCCGCCCGGCCGGATCAGCGGGAGGATCCTCGCATCGTGTCCCTACTGTCTCGCCTACGCCTCCCACGCCGAACCTCCATCCCCGCTCTGGCCCTGCTTGTGGGCCTCGCGGCCTGCGGGCCGCAAGTCTCGACGATCGGCTCGCGCCAGCCGCTGCAGGAACCGCCGCGCTCGCGCATCGCGCTGCTGCTGCCGCTGTCCGGTCCGCAGGCGCCGCTCGGCACCGCGATGGAACAATCGGCCGAACTGGCCCTGTTCGAACGCGGCAACCGCAATGTCGACTTCATGCCGATGGACACCGGCGGCACCACCTCCGGCGCCGCCGAGGCCGCCCGGCGCGCCGCCTCCGCCGGGGCGCGGGTCATCGTCGGCCCGCTGACGGCCTCCGAGACCTCCGCTGCGTCCGGCCCCGCGCGGGCGGCGCGGATCCCGGTCATCGCCTTCACCAACGATGCGGCGCAGGCCGGGCCGGGCATCTGGACGCTGGGCGTCACGCCCGCGCAGCAGGTGCGCCGCGTCATGGGCGCCGCGCAGTCGGGCGGCGCCAGGCGCTTCGGCCTTGCCGCGCCGGACGACGCCTTCGGCCGCGCCCTTGCCGCCGCGATGCGCGCGGAAGCCGCGACCTGGGGCCTGAGCGACCCGGTCATCGTGCTGCACGCCGCGCGGGCGAACGCGGCCTCGGTGGCGCAGGACCTCGCGACGCGATCGGCCGGCGGGCTGGATGCCGTGATGCTCGGCAGTTCCGGCAGCGCCGCGCGCGCCATCGCGGCCGCGCTGGGGCCGGCGGGGCTTTCCGAACCGGCGCCGCGCATCCTCGGCCATGCACTCTGGGCACAGGATGCCAGCATGGGCCAGGAGGTGGCGCTACAGGGGGCCCTGTTCGCCGCGCCCGACCCGCGCAGCCGTGCCCGCTTCGACGCCCGCTACGAAGGCGCCTTCGGCGAGCGTCCGCCGCGCCTCGCCGGCGTCGCCTATGACGCGGCGGGCGTGGCCGCGCGCGTCGTCCTGACCCCGCGCGGCCAGACCGGCCCCAATACAGGGGAGATATTCGACGGCGTGGACGGCCCGATCCGCCTGCAGCCCGATGGGGTGGTGCAGCGCGGTCTGGCGCTGTTCGCTGTCGAGGCGATGGGCGAACCGCGCATGGTCGAGCCTGCCCCGCAGCCCGGCGGCGCCGGTTCCTGACGCCCGGGGCATGTTGCGATGACGGGTGAACGGCCGCGCGGCCGCGCCTGGCTGCGTGCGACGGCCGTCATCGCCCTGGTGCCCGGCGCCACGCTGCTGCTGCTGATGGGCCTGGGGCAGCTCGCCCCCTGGGCGGGCTGCGCGGCGCTGGTCGCGACGATCGCTTCGGCTGCCATGGTCGCCCGCGTCTGGCTGGGCAGCCTGGCGCGCCTTGCCGCGCGCATCCGCGCCGCGGCGGCCGGCGGCGACGTGCCGGACCTGCCGGTCACCGCGCTGCTGCCATCCGTGCAGGAGGTTGCCGATGGCGTGACGCGGCTGGCGCGCAGCCTCGCCGAGCGCGGCGCGCTGGTCGAACGCCTGCGCCGCGCCGATGCCGCCATCATCGAGGCACTGCCCGACCCGCTGCTGGTGCTGTCCGCCGAACGCGTCCCGCTGCGCGCCAACCGCGCGGCGCGCGATGCGCTGGGCGCGCCGCCCGGCGCCGGCACCGCGCCCGCCGACGTCGCCGTGCTGCTGCGCCATCCAGCACTCGCCGAAGCGCTCGACCGCGCGCTGGCGACGGGCAGCCCGGCCGTCGCCGATCTCGCCCTGCCGGTGCCGATGCCGCGCGAGCTGATGGCGCAGGCCATCCCGCTCGACCCGCCGCTGGCCGATGGTGGGCGTATCCTGGTGCTACTGTCCGACCGCACGCGGGAACGCGCCGTCGAACGCACGCGCGCCGATTTCGTCGCCAACGCGAGCCATGAACTGCGCACGCCGCTCGCCAGCCTGATCGGCTTCATCGAGACGCTGCGCGGCCCCGCCGCCGACGACCCCGCCGCGCAGCAGCGCTTCCTGCAGATCATGGCCGAGCAGGCCGACCGCATGCGACGGCTGATCGACGACCTGCTGGGCCTGTCGCGCATCGAGGTGTCGGAACACCAGGCGCCCGCGGGCCACGCCGATGTCGCCGGCATCGCGCGGTCCGAAGCCGAGGCGCTGGCGCCGATCCTCGCCGCGCGGAAGACGCATCTGGTGCTCGACCTGCCGGCGCAGGCGAACGCCGAACCCGCCGATGCCGACCAGATCGGGCAGGTGGTGCGCAACCTGCTGGACAACGCGATCCGCTATGGGCGGCAGGGCGGGGAGGTGCGGTTGGCTGTGACCCATGCGGCGGGACGCGACGGCCGTCATGGCGTGCTGCTGGCCGTGACCGATGACGGACCGGGCATCCCGCGCGAACACATCCCGCGCCTGACCGAACGCTTCTACCGCGTGGACAAGGCGCGGTCGCGCGGTGCGGGGGGAACCGGGCTCGGCCTTGCCATCGTGAAGCACATCGTGAACCGGCACCGCGGCACGCTGACGATCGACAGCGAGGAAGGCGTCGGGACGACCTTCCGCGTCTGGCTGCCGGCCGCCTGACGGCGGGTGTCTCGCGGGTCTGGGGGGCACGCATGCCCCCAGCGGGAGAGGGTCCGGGAGGGCAGGCCCTCCCGGTCGCTCGCCATCACCTGGCCGGCAGGAAGCCCACGATCTCGCGCGCCTTCGCCACGATCGGCTCGGCGATCGCCGAGGCGCGGTCGGCCCCCAGCCGCAGCGCTGCATCCAGCGCCGCAGTGTCCTCCAACAACCGCTTCATCTCCGCCGCGATGGGCGACAGATGCGCGACCAGCGCGTCGGCCAGCGTGTTCTTGAAGGCGCCGAAGCCCTGCCCGCCATGCTCGCGCAACACGTTCTCCGGCAGGGTGCCGGTGATGGCGGCGAGGATTCCGACCAGGTTGCGCGCCTCCGGCCGCCCCTCCAGCCCGGCGAGGTGCTCGGGCAGCGGTTCCGGGTCGGTCTTCGCCCGCTTGATCTTCTGGGCGATCGTGTCAGTATCGTCGGTCAGGTTGATGCGCGACTGGTCCGACGCATCCGACTTCGACATCTTCTTCGTACCGTCGCGCAGCGACATCACGCGCGCGGCCACACCCTGGATCAGCGGCTCGATGGTGGGGAAGAACTCCACGCCGTAGTCGTGGTTGAACTTCTGTGCGATGTCGTTGGCGAGTTCGAGATGCTGCTTCTGGTCGTCGCCGACCGGCACCTTGGTCGCGTGATAGGCGTGAATGTCGGCCGCCATCAGGTTCGGATAGACATACAGGCCGGCCGAGGAGGCTTCCTGGTTCTTGCCGGCCTTGTCCTTGAACTGCGTCATGCGGTTCAGCCAGCCGAGCCGCGCCACGCAGTTGAAGATCCAGGCGAGTTCCGCATGGGCGCGCACATGGGATTGCACGAACAGGATGCAGCGCTTCGGGTCGAGCCCGCAGGCGATCAGCGCAGCGGCCATTTCCCGCGTCTGGCGCGTCAGCTCGGCGGGGTCCTGCCAGACGGTGATCGCATGCAGGTCGACGACGCAGTAGATCGCCTCATGCGTATCCTGCAGCGGCACCCAGTTGCGGATGGCGCCGAGATAATTGCCGAGGGTGGGCACGCCCGAGGGCTGGATGCCGGAGAAGACGCGGCTCATCGAACAGGACCGTCATGCATGTGGGGCGGGGGTGATCCCGCGCCGGGACGGGCACGTCAAGGCCGGTCGTTCGCCTGGCGCCATTCCCGTTCGCCCTGGCTCTCGGCAATGTCGCCAGGCCTTATGTATTGCGAGCAACTTCGCCCGATCAGGTGATTCCACCTGATCGGGCGTTGCTCTCGCGCCAGGCCTCGATCGCCGCGATCGCCGCCGCGGCGTCGATCACATCGGCGTAACGGCGATCCACATCGGTCAGGTTCTGCTGATGTGCCACCGGGTCGTGGTCGCCCACGCAATCCGCCGGCACCATGACCCGGAAGCCGAGCGAGAAGGCGTCGATCACGCTCGCCCGCACGCAGCCGGAGGTGATGCAGCCCGTGACGATCACCGTGTCCACCCGTTCGTGCGTCAGGATGGATCCGGCGGGGGTCGCGAAGAAGATCGACGGCGCCGACTTCATGAGCACGACGTCCGGCCCGGCGGCGGCGATCCTCGGGTCCAGTTCGACCGAAGGCGTGCCGGCCAGCAGGTCATAGACCGGGTCGGCCTTCCAATGCGGCGCGGCGCGCCGGCTGTGATAGCCGTTGACGCAGGCGACCACCGGCAGGCCGGCGCGCTTCGCGGCCTCGATCAGCGGCACGGTGTGGCGGACCGCCTCATCGACCATGGGCGCACCACCCATCGGGAAGGCCGGGTCGGTGAAGCCGCGCTGGAAATCCACCACCACGAGCCCCGGTTTCGCGCCGAAACCCTGTTTGCGCCTGCCATAACCACGCGCTGCATAGATGTCCGACATGCCTCGATCCTCCATCATCCGGTCCGAAGGCGCTGCAATGGACGTGCCGGCAGTGCGTCACACCGGGGCGGGGCGGTGCCCGAAGATTGCGGAGCCGACCCTTACGTGGGTGGCGCCCTCGGCGATCGCCGCCTCGAAATCCGCGCTCATGCCCATCGACAGCACGGACAGGCCGTGCCGGGCGGCGAGCTCCCGCAGCAGGGCGAAATGCGGCCGCGGGTCGCCCTCGACCGGCGGGATGCACATCAGGCCGGTGACGGGCAGGCCGTATTCCTCGCGCGTGGCGCGGATGAAGGCGTCGGCCTCGGCGCGGGGCACGCCCGATTTCTGCGCCTCGTCCCCCGTATTCACCTGCACCAGGCAGTCGGGCCGGCGGCCCTCCTTCTCCATGGCGGCAGCGACAGCGGCGGCGAGCTTCGGGCGGTCCAGGCTTTCGATCACATCGGCCACGGCAACCGCGTCGCGCGCCTTGTTGGTCTGCAGCCCGCCGATGATGTGCAGGCGCATGGCGGGGTGCGCGGCGCGCAGGCCGGGGAATTTCGCCGCGGCCTCCTGCACGCGGTTCTCGCCGAACGCGGTCTGGCCGGCGACGAGCGCTGCGACGACCGCGTCCTGCGGATGCGTCTTGGAGACGGCGACGAGCGCCACCGCGTCGGGTGCGCGGTTGGCGCGGATGCAGGCCTCGGCGATCCTGCTGCGGATGGCGGCCAGCTTGGCGGCGATATCGATGGTCTGGGACATGGGATGGCAAGGCTAGGGCAGATCGGCGCGCACCGGAATCCGTTGCATGGCTGACCTCGCCGCGCGGGCCCGGCGGCTGGTGCCGCCGTCGCGGCGCGGACGGCGGCTGCCGGCCCTGTGGCTCGTTTCGGATGCGCTGCGCCTGCCGGACCCGCTGGCCGCAGCGGCGCGCCTGCCGCGTGGGGCAGGGGTGCTGGCGCGGGACGTTGC
>NZ_JBYCZL010000039.1:0-41925 GCF_057586215.1 Roseomonas sp. SRI_022 | reverse complement strand
AGCACCCGACGATCCGGGTGCTACCGGCCCGAGCCCCGCGACGTGAACCACAGCGGGGCAGCGCGGTGCTCTCCGCGCGAACAACCGTTCGCTCTTAAGCACCGCGAAGCCAAGCGAAGGCCGCGATCATCTTGTTGCTTTCTGCAGCCTTCCCGCAGATCGGCATCGTTGGCTTCGATGGGCAGATCGAGGTTGAGGCGCTGCGTCTCTACGGGTTGCCGGAGGATGCGCCGTCGATCCTCTATGGTTGCCCATCGCTGCCGGCCGGGACGCAGGCCATTGCACTGAAGACCAGCCGGGACCTGCCGAGCCTCGCTGCCGGCACGACGGCCAATGTCGACGTGACGGTGCCTGGGGCGCGGCGGGCAGACTTCGCCGACGCATCGTTGGACACCAGCAGCATCGCGTTCGTGCTGGATTGCCATGTGTGGTCGAACAACAGCGTGCACGTGACGGCACGGAACGTCAGCGCGTCGAGGGTAGATCTCGCCGCCGCGCCGCTGGCGGTGCAGGTGGTGAAGCGGCGTATCCCGTGAGCCGGGCGGCGGCTGCGGCGCCGTCACCTCCGCACCCGCCTCCAACCATGCGGCCGGCTCGATGACGGCCAGCCTGGTGGGCGCCGGCGGGTTCGCCGCCATCCCCACCACCGCCCTCGATCCGCCCCACCGTGCGGCGTCTCCAGCGGTCCCCGCGCTTGAAGGTCCGGGTCCCCTGCCGCGACGATACCAGCCAGCGGCGACAGTGAAAGCGACGCTTGATCGTCGCCTCTCAGATCACCCCGAAAACTTGGCGTCCTCCCGCATGGGATAGGGCCGCGAATATGGGGACGGGGTCAGGAACTGAGGCGGAAACTGACCCCCTCGACGTCCCTGGGCTCGTGCGGGCCGCCCGCCGGACAGGGGATCGCGTCAGAAAGCTCCGGCTCAAAGACGAGACCGAAGCACTTCTGGCAGAACCGCCACCCGCTCTGTCCCGGGCCATCGATGTCGTGCGGCAGATGGAACTCCAGGCTGCTCGGCTTATGCCCAAGGCGGAAGTCAGGCCGGTTTGGCTGCGGACATTGTCCCCCTCGATCCACTGACCGGATCGGGAAGAAGAGGCCCCTGCACCGCCCGCACTTTGTCCAGCCGCGCAGGAACTCGCCCTGCGAAGGCTCGACCGTCGATATCTGGAAGATCGAGCCGCCCTTCGCCGGTTCGTGCAGATCTCCGAGCGAGCAGTTGCTGTTCTCAATCTCAGGCTCAAAAAACAGAACACTGCATTTCCGGCAGCGGCGCCATCCTATCGAATGGTCGGAGGAATCAGTGAGGACGCCGTGCTGGAGCCGGTAGTTGAAGGCACGCTTATCAGCAATCCCGGCGAGCGGATGATCGAAGGGAAGCTGCAGGCCCCCGGGGTCGGGAAAGCGTGTGTGTGGCCTATTGTTATTGGCCGGGCAGCCTTCCTCGTTCGTCGGCTCAGAATAGAGCCCGAAGCAATCTATGCAGAAGCGCCAACCCGCTTCCGTCGTTTCATCGCTGGGCAGACTCTCGACGCCCGTATGCGTCAGGACAAAGGTGCCGTCCTGCGAATGGATCGGCTTTGCCGGCGCCGGGCACTTCCCCTTCTGGTTCGGTATGCCATTGAAGTGCAGCCCCTCGCACCGCACGCAACGATGCCATTTTGCCTGGAACGAGATACCCGGCACTCCTTGGGGCAGACGGAAATTGCGGCCCGTTGGAGTATGGGAATGTCGCCCTCCGGCGGGGCAGTCGCTCTTTTCGGTTCCCGGAGCGAAGTACAGGCACTTGCACTTATCGCACATCCGCCAGTCCCGCTGCGACGGGCCCAACGCCGCTTTCTCACCGATCAGGAACTTCAACGGCACGTTCGTATTGCCGTTTGCTCCAATGGCGTGAATGACGAGTCTGTCGGAGGATTCCCCTTCCAGCGACGCGCCGGCTTCGTTGCTGCCGAAGAAGGGGATAGTCCAATCGATCCGAAAGAAGATGTTCGTCCCATCGACGTTGTATCGCGCGGAGCCTTCAGTTCCCGTGGCGAAGCCACTGCTCCTGGTTCCAAGCACTGCCGAATGGTTGGCCTCGATTACCGGTTCGGGGCCGGGGGAAAATCCCCCGTGGTCGTGCACATGGTCGAAGAGCAGCAGCTTGCGGCCGGTCGTATTGCGAATTTCCAGAGTCGCTGATCGCTCGAAGATGGACAGGGTATGCTCAACGGCCTGGATGGCCTCTGCGGTTGCCTTGATGGCTTCCGCGGCCCGTTTCAGAAGACCGATAAAGTCCGCAGGCTCTGCGGCAGCGCTGTCCGACATACCTGCCTCCAATCGTGTTCCATCGAGTGGCAAAGGAGCGGCATGGCGTGGTGGTGCCTGGGCTCCGATGGCGGCATCAGAACCTCTCTAGAGAGAGGGCGTCCCGGCACAGCTTTTTCGATATTTCATCGAATTGATATATGCCGCTGGGATGGAGTGCAAGCGATACGCGGCGCGGATGGTGGCTTGGTGGTTCCCCTCGCCGGACCGCAATTCCCCCGGGCCTTCCGTCCTGCCGTCGTGCCGCCGGATGCGTCCGGCCTGAGCGAGTTCGGCGTGGGCATGAAGAGCGCGGCGTGCTGGTTCTTCAGCCATTGGCGCGTGCGCACGAAGGCGGTTGGCGAGGCCGTGGAGCGCACCGTCAGGTTCGACATCGAGCGCATCGTCAACGACGATCGCGAGGAGCTCGACTGAAGTTGAAGTTGACCCGCCTTCGTGGACGCCCCGAGGCTTGAGATGGAGGTGTCCGAGATGCCCAGGTTCAGAGTGCCCTACCCGCCGGAGTTCCGGCGGCATATTGTGGAGTTGGTCCGGTCCGGGCGAACCCCGCAGGACCTTGCCCGTGAGTTCGAGCCGAACGCGCAGTCGATCGCGTACTGGGTCCGCCAGGCAGAGCGCGATGCCGACGATCGCCGCGACGGAGGCGCGACCAGCGCCGAGCGAGAGGAGCTGAGCAAGCTCCGCCGCGAGAACCATCGCCTACGCCAGGAGCGCAACATCTTGGCAAAGGCGGCGGCCTGATTCGCGAGGGACAAGACCCCGTCCGGGTCTTCGAATTCATGAGCGCGCACCAGGTCGAATTCCCCATCCGTGTCATGGCCCGCGTGCTGCGGGTCTTCGTGCGCTGCTTCGATGCGGCGACGAATGTGCGGGAGAACATCGCCGGCGACGCGCTGGCCTCGATCACCACGCTGCTGTGGAACATCCCGTCCAAGGCCTGGACCGGCGGCGCGGCCATGGCCGATGCATCGCTGAACAAGCGTATGACGGTGCGGCTTGGCGCAGGGGTGGCCTTCGCGCAGATCGGCATCGTCGGCTTCGATGGGCAGATCGAGGTCGAGGCGCTGCGGCTCTACGGGCTGCCCGAGGCGGCGCCGGCGCTGATCTGCGGCACGCCAACCCTGCCGGTCGGGCAGCGGGAGCTCGCCGCCGAGGTGGCGTGGGACCTCCCTAGCCTCGCGCCTGGCGCAACCAGCCTGCTCGACGTCATGATCCCCGGCGCCCGGCAGGGCGACCTTGCCCATGCCGCGCTGGTGTCGTCGACGCGCTTCATCGAGCTCGACACCGCAGCGTGGTCCAACAACACTGTGCGCGTCATGGCCAGGAACATCTCGCCGGCCACCTTTGACCTGGGTGCGGCGACCCTCTCCGTGGCCGCGCGTAAGCGAGGGCTGCCCTGAGCCGCTAGAACACCCGGTCGGTGATCATCAGCGGTGTGCCAGGCGGAACCAGACCATCGTCCATCGCCACCGCTCGAGAACAGAAGATCAGCTTCTTTCGGGCGTTGTCACTGGCAGCGTCCCAGATGCGCAGGTACTCGTCGCGCAGCTCCGGCCCAGGCTTGCGGCCCGGCACACGCTCGGCGTTCGGTGTCTTCACATGTTTGCTCATCGTCGTCTGCCTCACCGCGTGCCGAGCATGATATCTGCTACTCGAAGGGCCAAGCGATTTCAGCAGCAGTTCGCTTGCTTCCGCAGCACTCGCATTTCAGCGGAAATCGCGCATCGCCGGCATCTTTGGGCGACGTAATCTCGGCTCGGGCCGCTTCACTTCGTCAGCGCGACCGAGCGTCTTCTCTGCCCAGCCGCCATCTACTTGGCCATCGATCGTGCCCCGCGTGGCGAGCAGATCCGACCGATCGATCAGCCGCGATGCGATGAGATGCACGATCGGCACCTCGGCGTGCTTGTTCTCGCGTTCGATGCACCCCAGTTCATTCGAATGCCATCAATCTCAAGAGAATGCGGGTACGCATGAGCCACACGGCGCTGCGCATCATACCCACGCTGGTCGAGAGAATCTGGGGCCGTCGCGACCTCGGTCTCTGGATTGAAGCGGCCCCTACGGCCAGCGGCCCGGCCATCGGTGAAGCATGGCTGAGCGACATCAACTGCGAGATCGAGACAGGCGGGACGCTCGGCGACAATCTCACACGTTGCCATGCCGACCGCACCGGACCCGTTTTGCTTGCCAAGCTTCTCTTCACGTCGGCGTCGCTGTCGGTGCAGGTGCATCCGACGGACACGGCAGCCCATGCGTCGGGCAGGTTCGCTTCCGGCAAGGACGAGGCCTGGCACATACTGGAAGCAACATCCGATGCCCAGGTTTGGATCGGCTTCGAGGAACCAGTCACCGCCAGCGTGCTTCGCGCGGCCTCGGCCGATGGCACGGTACTCTCGCTGATGCACCAGCATGCGGTTCGCGTCGGCGATACTCTCCTGATACCCGCCGGTACGGTGCACGCGATTGGCGCCGGCCTGGTGCTGCTCGAGGTGCAGGATCCAATCGATGTCACGTACCGGCTCTACGACTATGGCCGGGCGCGCCCACTACAGATCGATGACGCCTTGTCGGTCGCCGATCTCGGCAGGTCCCGCGTTGTCATCGGCGCGGCGACGAATGCGGTACGGCAGACGCTGACGGTTGGCCCACGCTTCGTGCTGGAGCGGCTTGCCGTGGCAGGCGGTGTCACGCTTGTGCCGGATGGCGGCCACGAACATATCCTGGTGGCGCTTGCGGACGGCGTCACCTTGGACGGTCGCGCGCTGCCGCGGGGTACGGCTGCGTTCGTCCCTGCCTCAGGCGACGCGGTATGGATCACCGGTACGGCCGTCGCCCTGCTGCATCCCGGGCCCGGTCCGAGCCCGTGCCTCGCGATGGGCTGAGCCTGCTCAGCCCATCGCGTGGAGCAGCGCCGCCACGGGCATCACGGCGAAGCGTGTGGCGGTATCCGACGCCGCATAGGGCAGGATTAGCTGCCCGGCATGAACCATCGAACCGCAGGAATAGACGACGTTCGGCACATAGCCGTCCCGCTCACCCTTGATCGCCGTCAGCATCGGCTCGCGTAGCCGCGCTATCATCCGGCTTGGATCGTTCAGGTCCAGCAGCGCCGCGCCGATGCAGTAGCGCCGCATCGGGCCCACGCCATGGGTGATGACAAGCCAGCCTTCCGGCAGTTCGATCGGGCTGCCGCAATTGCCGATCTGCACGAATTCCCAAGGTTGCGCAGCGGCGAGGATCTCCGTCGCGTCGTTCCAGACATGCAGATCGTCGGATCGGACGATCTGCAGTGTCTCGCCGTCCGACCGCGCCAGCATCGCATAGCGCCCGCCAATGCGACGCGGGAACAGCGCCATGCCCTTGTTGCTGACCGCATCCCCACGCAGCGGTATGAAGGAGAAGCGGCGGAAGTCGTCGGTCCGCAGCATTTCGGGCGCGATCTCCCGCCCGGAATAGGCCGTATAGGTGGCGAAGTAGGTGGCGCGGCCATTGTCTTCGACGAAACGGACGAGGCGCGCATCCTCGATGCCGTTGCGCTGCTGCTGCGTGATCGGAAAGATCACGCGCTCGCCAAGTTCCGTGCTGGGCGGAAAGGTCACGTCATACGCATCCGCCAGCCGTGCCGCGGTGCTGCGGCGTGGCGTCGTGGCGAAACGGCCAGGGGGATCAAGGCGGATCGCGCCTGCCCCTGTGACAACACCGGAGCAAAAGCAGACCGAGCTGATGTGGCCCTCGCCGGTGGCACGGAGACTCATCACAAAGCGCAGCTCGCCCGCCTCAAGCCCCGTCTGGTCTGGATGCGAGACGATGGACGGATTGAACAGCGCGATGGACTGGAAGCTGTACTCGTTGCTGAAGAAGGCGCCGATCAGCAATCGTCTTGCCTCAACCGGGTCGTCTTCAAGGCCCAGCAGATCGCGAATCTGCGCGTACCGTTCGGCGAAGGTGATCGCAATGTCGGCATGACGCGCGCCGAAATCGCGCAGCGTCGTTGCGAGCTCCGCTTCAACCGCCGCCACGTTCATCGCCAGGATCCGGTCGATCAGGCGCGTCGCGCGCAGCAGGTCCGACCGGTGCAGATCCCGCGGATCAAGGGCAGAGAGAAACGGACGCAGGATGACCCGGGCAGGGTCGGGTTCGATCAGGATCGGCAGCCTGACCAGGTCGGCATCGCCGTTGGTCACTCTGCCACCTGCACGAAGCCGTCAGCAAGGCTAGGTGACGCGGCCGCCAGTGCAGCACGAAGCTCGGTCGACGCCATCAGAAAGGCGAGCGTCGATTCCGCACCCTGGTTTCCGTTCACGCGGTCACACAGCAATCCGTCGCAACACCCGCCGGTGCTCTCATCGTAAAGGGGCTGCCCAAGGTCGTTGTCGCCGAGAAACCAGGTAAAGGCGCGCTGGGCCTCGGCGAGCCAGATGCCATCGCCGGTCACGCGCCAGGCCTCGAGGCATGCACCGATGGTGGCCGCAGCCTCAAGCGGCTGTTGGTCATACACCGCGCGTTCGTCACCTCGACGCCAGAAGCCCTCGGAGCCAATCGGGCGGAAGTGCTCGCCGTCGGCAGTTTGGGCCTGACAGAGCCACTCGAGCGCCTCGATGCCGAGCGTGACCCATTCAAGCCGGCCAGCCTGATGGCCGGCGGCGATCAGTGCCTGTGGCAGGCGGGCGTTGTCATAGGAAACGATCTCCTCGAACCAGGTCCAGCCCGGGCGTCGATTGCCGCGCAGATGATCGTAGAGTCGTTCCGCAAGGGTCGTCCGCAGCCGCGAAAGGCGCAGATCCTCCGGCCGTGCCGCGAGGGCTTCGAGAATGCCCAGCAGGGCAAAGGCCCAGGCGCGCTGGGAGGTCAGCGCTAGCACCGGCGGCCCGGCCCGTTCAAGCAGGCCATAGGCCCAGGCGCGATGCGACGCGTCGGCGGCTCTCGCCGCGACAGTGCCGATCGCCCAGACCGCACGGCCGTGGCTGTCGTCGGAACCTACGGCTTCTAGCCAGCGTCGGTCATAGGCCATGAAGTTGCGGAACCGCCCAGTGCCGGCATCCCAGGCGTGCTGCACGAAGGCTGCGGTGATGCTGAACAGATAGCCCGCAGGCGGCGGCGCCGTGCGGCCGGCGGTCAACTGGGTGGCAAGAATCAACCCGCGGGCATTGTCGTCGACACAATAGCCATGCGCCCGGTCGACGACCGCCAACGTCGCGTGCTGCGCGAGGCCGGTCGGGTCCAGCAGCTGCGCGAGATGCGCAAGGCTCACCGGTGGGACAACACCGCCCTGCGGCGCAAAGCCCCGGCGCAGCGGTGCCACGACACCGGCACCACCCGCCTTGGCCATCGCCGCGAGCTGTCGCGGCTTGGCACGACGCGACGCTTCCAGTCGCACCTGGTCAAACACGTCGCGGTAACGCTCGCCGATGCGCGACCACCGCATGTCGTGTCCGAGCGCATAGGCCGTTTCGCGCATCGCCTGCAGCCTGTCAGGATCGGCGAGCAGCCCCACCACCGCGGCGGCGATGGCCGGCGGATCGGCGAAGGGCACCAGCACGCCGCGCCCCTCCGCCAGCAGTTCCGCGGCATGCCAGTAGGGCGTCGAGACCACCGCCTTGCCCATACCGAAGCTGTAGGCGAGCGTGCCCGAGACGCTCTGCGCCTCATTCAGGTAGGGCGTGAGGTAGATATCCGCCGCGGCGATGGCGCGCGTCAGCGTTGGCAAGTCGACGAAGTGGTCGAGGAAGCGCACATGGTCACTGACGCCAAGCTGCGCCGCGAGAGCCTTGAGGGAGTCGCGATGCGCTTCGCCTGCGCGCCGCAGGATGTTCGGATGGGTGGCACCGACGACGAGGTAGAGTGCATCCGGCCGGCGCGCGACGATCGCGGGCATGGCGCGGATGGCCTGTTCGATGCCCTTGCCGGGTGACAGCAGACCGAAGGTCAGCAGCACCGTCCGGCCAATGGCATTGAACTCAGCCTTGTGGCCGGCGGGCGGGTTCTCAGCCGGAATCTCCGGAATGCCATGCGGGATCACCGTGATGCGGTTGGCCGAGACGTCGTGGACGCTGCTCAGGATGCGCTGTGACCGTTCGGTCATCACCACGAGCCGATCGGCGTGGCGGATCACCTCCTCCATCACGCGGTACTGGCCTCGCGTGGGGCGGTCCAGCACGGTGTGCAGGGTCGCGACCACCGGCATCGTCGCAGCTTTGAGCAGGGTCAGCACCCGTTCCCCGTCGCGATCGCCGAAGATGCCGTACTCATGCTGGACGCAGAGGACGTCGGCATTCACCTCGCCAAGGAATTCGGCCGCGCGACCATAGGCGCGCGTGTCGTTCTCCGGGATCTGCAGCCAGACCTCCGGCGGATAGGCGTGACTGGCACCCGTCTCCGTCATCGCCATGACGAAGCATTCGGCGCGGGGTACCGCACTGGCGACGGCAGTACGCAGGTCTCCCGTGAAGGTGGCGAGGCCACACATACGTGGGGGATGATTGCCGAGGAACGCAATGCGATGGAGCGGCGGGGCTGAAGGACTCATCGTGACACGGCTCCTGCTGATGATTCACCTGGCGGATGGTGATGGTCCCCGTGAGCGCGAGGTCTGTTCCCATGGGGCGGCACAATCGCCTCGGGCATCACATCGGAGGCCTGGCGTGCGCAGCCTCCATCCCGTGCTGCGGGTCGAGTGTTGGGCGAACCGTTCGGAGCTGCGCGTCAGTCGAAGCTTACGAGAGCCAAAGGCGCAACATCTCTATCCGCTGGCGCCCGCTGAAATCAGGGCAAGCCTGCACATCGCTCCCGGATCGGCACGGCGGCACTTCGAAGCTTGCTGACGCGGTAAGCCCAGTTGGGCGAAGCAAGGCGTTCGTCCGTGTGTATCCCTCGGCGTCAACCAGTGGGAGAACAGCATTCAGTGCGCCCTACGTCAGCTTGAGATTGCCTGCGGAAACCTTCCCTTGCTGTCCCTGCTGAATCTCGTACTGGAGCTTCTGCCTTTCCTTGGGGCTTGCCATTCCTGCCCGTTCAACATCGGCAGCGTGTAGGAACACGTCCTTCGAGCCGTCTTCGGGTTGGCTGAACCCGTATCCCTTCGTCGCGTTGAACCATTTCACAGTGCCGACAGTCATTGCGGCGCATCCTTCTGAACGCGTTGCCGGCGCGCAAGAACGCGTAGCGGATCAAGCTTCGTAGGGAAACGTGCACCGAACTCAGAGCTCGACTGAGAGCGGAGGGGGCAGGCCGGACCGGACGATCGTGACAATTGAGCAAGTGGTGAGGCCAGCCATGCTCTACAACCCTCGGCGCGACGGTCGGGGGAGATGCACTGTCGTTGGCTCAGACGAGAAGGCTCTCGGCGTGGCCGCTAGCTCGCTTCGACCACAGCGCGATCGCGTTGCCGATGCACACTCAGCGATGCTGACTTGTCGGTGACACGAATGGCTGAGCAAGAGTTGCGCCGGATCGAAGAACGTGTCCCAGCGCGCAGGCGAGGAGCGCTCCGAATGAATCATGGACATTCGCGTCGGGAAGGCCCAGTTGATTAGCACTCTGCCCGTGAGAGTGCCAAGCGGCTGCCAAGGCAGCGCCGGCGTCACCGCAGCGGGGCAATCCACAAGAAGCTCAAGGAGAGGGCCGCATGAATTTCCGTCCCCTGCACGACCGTGTTCTCGTTCGCCGCGTCACCGCGGAAGAAAAGACTGCCGGCGGCATCATCATCCCCGACACCGCCAAGGAAAAGCCGCAGGAAGGCGAAGTCGTCTCCGTCGGTGCCGGCGCCATCAACGAACAGGGCGAGATCCGTCCGCTCGACGTGAAGGCCGGCGACCGCATCCTGTTCGGCAAGTGGTCCGGCACCGAGGTGAAGCTCGATGGCGAGGAACTCCTGATCATGAAGGAGAGCGACATCATGGGTATTCTCGAAGGCGTGTCCGCCGCGAAGAAGGCCGCCTAGAGCAGATCGCGCCTGACTGGAATCAGTCAGGCGCGTGAAGATGCTCGCTCAAACAAGGGGTTGGAGCGGGTTGCGTGAGCGCAGTCGAACGCAAACGGCTCAAAGGCGCCGCTTCGCTACGGCCGCTTACAACCGATTTGCAAAGGTAGAAGACAATGGCTGCTAAGGACGTGAAGTTCGGCGCTTCGGCGCGCGAGCGTATGATCCGTGGCGTGGATATCCTGGCCGACGCCGTGAAGGTGACGCTGGGCCCGAAGGGCCGCAACGTGCTGCTGGACAAGAGCTACGGCGCCCCGCGCATCACCAAGGATGGCGTGACCGTCGCCAAGGAGATCGAACTCTCCGACAAGTTCGAGAACATGGGTGCGCAACTCGTGCGCGAGGTGGCGTCACGCACCAGCGACACCGCCGGCGACGGCACCACCACCGCGACCGTGCTGGCGCAATCCATCGTCCGTGAAGGTGCCAAGGCCGTGGCCGCCGGCATGAACCCGATGGATCTCAAGCGCGGCATCGACAAGGCCGTCGCCCTCGTTGTCGCCGACCTCGAGACGAACAGCCGGAAGATTTCCACCTCGGCCGAGGTCGCCCAGGTCGGCTCGCTCTCCGCCAATGGCGACGCGGAGATCGGCGAGATGATCGCCAAGGCGATGGACAAGGTCGGCAAGGAAGGCGTGATCACGGTCGAGGAAGCCAAGAGCGTCGAGACCGAGCTCGACATCGTCGAGGGCATGCAGTTCGATCGCGGCTACGTCTCCCCGTATTTCATCACGAATGCGGAGAAGATGATCGCCGAGCTCGAGAACCCCTACATCCTCATCTTCGAGAAGAAACTGTCCGGTCTCCAGGTCATGCTGCCACTGCTCGAGGCCGTGGCGCAATCGACGCGTCCGCTGCTGATCATCGCCGAGGATGTCGAGGGCGAGGCGCTCGCCACGCTAGTGGTGAACAAGCTGCGTGGCGGCCTGAAGGTCGCGGCGGTGAAGGCGCCGGGCTTTGGTGATCGCCGCAAGGCGATGTTGGAAGACATCGCGATCCTGACCAGCGGCCAGGTGATCAGCGAGGACCTCGGCATCAAGCTCGAAAGCGTGACGCTGGAGATGCTCGGGCGCGCCAGGACCGTGCGGATCGAGAAGGACAACACCACGATCATCGACGGTGCCGGCGAGAAGGACGCGATCCACGGCCGCATCGCCCAGATCAAGGCGCAGGTCGAGGAGACCACCTCCGACTACGACCGGGAGAAGCTGCAGGAGCGCCTGGCGAAGCTGGCCGGCGGCGTTGCCATCATCCGCGTCGGTGGCTCGACCGAGGTCGAGGTGAAGGAACGCAAGGACCGCGTCGATGACGCGCTGCATGCGACCCGCGCCGCGGTCGAGGAAGGCATCGTCCCGGGCGGCGGCGTCGCGCTCGTGCGCGCCTCGGTGAAGCTCGCGGGCCTCAAGGGGTCAAATCCGGATGAGCAGACCGGCATCGAGATCGTGCGCCGCGCGATCCAGTCGCCTCTTCGCCAGATCGCCACGAATGCCGGCCAGGACGGCGCCGTGGTTGCGGGTGAAGTGCTGCGCACCGACACCTACGAATACGGCTACGATGCACAGTTAAGCGAGTACAAGGACTTGGTGGCCGCGGGCATCATCGACCCAACCAAGGTCGTGCGCTCGGCCCTGCAAGGGGCCGCGTCGATCGCGTCACTGTTGATTACGACCGAAGCGATGGTGGCCGAACGGCCCGATCGCAACCCCACGGCCGGCGGCCCGCCTGGCGGTGGCATGGGCGGCATGGGCGGGATGGACTTCTGAGCGTCGTCTCGGGGCGGGTCGAAGGGGCCCGCCCCGGTCGCGCGTGCTGACCGCGGCGGACATCCAGCTGCTGTCCTTCGCGCGGATCACGCTGTTGCGTCCGCGCTGGGTTGTGCTCGGTGATGCGACGGATGCGCTCGACCCGGCGTGGCCGACGCCATGCTGCGGCTGATCGCGGAACTGCTGCCGCAAGCCGGCATTGCCCTGATCGGACGGCATCCCGGATCGGCGGAGATCTTCAGCCGGCGGCTGACGCCTGAGCGCCCGGCCGGCGGCGAGATCCGGCTCAATGAGATCTGGAAACGGCGCCAGGCGGCGAAGGTGCCGCGCCCCAGGCCGCTCAGCGTCGTCGATCGGCTCCGCGAGGGATATACGGCCGCTGATGGCAACCGCACCGGCACCTCAAGGTCCCTGAAGCGTCGTCAGCGTTCCCGCGGCTCATCGGGCAGGTGGAAGCTCTTCCGCTGCACCCAGCGGAAGCCCTCATGCTTCGTGATGGTCGCAATCTCGACCGCTCCGCCAACGGATTTCGGCAGGAAGACGGCGAAGCGGACAAAGCCGATCGTCGTCTCGACCAGGAACCGCGCGAGGTCGATCGCGTCCTGGATCGGCATCGCCGGGACGGCGAGCGTCGCATACAGATCCTTGACCAGTCTCTTTTGAAGGTCGGCTGCCTGCTGCGGCGCCATGCCATGGCGTATCAGGACGGCGTCGATGTTGAAGCCGATACCCAGGATGAGCCGATTCAAGGCTTCGTACTGTCCGTCCCACAGCACGCCAAAGCCGTTCTCGTCCATGACGCGCCTCGGCGGTGGGCAAGCCTGCTGCGTCAGGTTGACTTCCCAGATCTCGGCCAGGGGGCGACCGGCGGAGTAGCCGCAGACGCGCAGCTGGATGTTCGTCGGATCCGCACAGACCGCGGCCTTCTCCTCGAAGAGAAAGCTGCGCAAGCGGTCTGCGACCTGTTCAACCGTATAGGTTTCGGGATCGAGCCGCCAATCCCCGTGGTCCGCGCTGAGACCGGCAAAGCGCCGCCGCAGGTCCTTGAGGAGCGTTTCGACAGACTCGTTCCCGATGCCACCCGATCCAGTGGACATGGCCCCTATGGACAGGCCTTCGCATAGATTGGCGATCTTGTGCGCGTGTGCGTAGATCTGTCCGCTCTCCATGGAACCCGCGCTATCGGCGGCCATGACGATGCCGTCGTTGATCTTCACCGAGACAATGACTGTCACAACGAGACCCCTTCCTGCGGTGTTGCCTTCAACTGCGGTCCCTCGCCGCGCGCAGCCTCCCGCTCAGAGAAGGCCGGGCACCCAGCCCGTGGCACTTGCCGTTTCCCATATGACGATGCCAGTCGCCGCGAGGATGGAGAGTGCGGCCAGCAGCGCGGCGCAGAGCAGCACGCCGTCCTCCTCCAGATACGCGAAGGCGATCAGCGTGATAACCAGGGCGGGCAGGACATTGCTCAGCGGCACCGGGGCAAGAAGGCAGGCGCCCAGCAGCAGCACGATGCCGCCGACCACTCGCTTCGTCGCCTCGAACGGCGTATACCATCGCGGGCGGACGAACCGCTCCAGCCACCGTATGACAGGCACCGCGCGACGCACCATCTTCGCAAGCCTGTGTGCCTCGAAGTGCTGTTCGCCAACGCGGTTGGGAAACATCGGTCTGCCGCGGGCCAGAATCATCTGCATCGCCGGGACCATCAGCAGTATGCCGGCCACGGCCGACACACCCGGAAGAAGACCAAGGATCGCCAAAACTAGAAGCACGATACCAAACGAACGGTCGCCCAGCCGGTCCAGGAGCCAATTGAGCGATACCTGCCCCTCAGCAAGCATGGCATCGAGCATGGCTTCCAAGGCGAAGGAGGTGGGCGGGCGCAGGCTCATTGCACCGCAGCATAGGCGGCCTGCGCGGCGGAATGGGAGCAATGAATTGTGCTTCGCCGAGCGGAGGCCATCACGCAAGTAGAAGCCGTCGCGCCCGCGACGGCGTGTCGATTAGTGGATATGTCTGCATCCCGTCGACGCGGAGCCGAAAGCAGCCGATCCCGCACGACGCCCTGCGCCAGCGCCACCGCCACCGCCACCGCATCAAGATCATGTTCAGCAGGCTCAAGGATTCGCGCCGCATCGCTATGCGGTACGACTGCCGCGCCCACACCTTCTTCAGCGCCATCGCACTCGCCGCAAACGTCACCTTCTGGTTCAATCAGTGAGTCCTAAGCTTAGTCGAATCGAATAGGAGTCTGCCTCTTTCGATTCACGGTAAGGGTGAAAACGTCGGGCCTGGCATAATGCCCACTCGCGTCAAACTTTCGCCGCGAGGCACGCGCCGCCGCCACATCGATCTCGGCGAACAGCAGGCCCTTCTCTCGATGCATCGGTCCTGCGATGACGCCGCCGAAGGGCTTGTAGACGACGGCGTCGCCCGCGTTGATCCATTCGTCCTTGTTCGGGAAAAGCTCGTCGCGATACGGCACGTCATCGGGGATGTCGGATGCTTCCAACGCCGTCGCGCATCCGACTACCCAGCAGCCGCCCTCGCGCGCGATGTGCTGCATCGTCGCGAGCCAGGTTTCGCCGCTGTCCCAGGTCGGGGCGACGTAGATGTCGATGTTCTGCGCATAGAGCGCGTAACGCGCCAGCGGCATGTAGTTTTCCCAGCAGATCAGTGCCCCGACGCGACCGACCGAGGTGTCCACGACATTCAGACCAGAGCCGTCGCCGAAGCCCCAGACCATCCGCTCCGGATTCGTCGGCATCAGCTTGCGGTGGTTGTTCGCAAGCCTGCCGTCCGCGTCGATGATCGCGCAGCTGTTGAACAGAGTGCTGCCGCTGACCGCGCCATCGACCTCCTGGTATCCGAGTACGATGACCACCCCGTGGTCCCTCGCCGCGTCCAGAAGCGGTCGCAGCCCGTCCCGGCTCAGGTCGACTGAGTTCGCCTGCGAGAGGGCGTAAAGCTCATCGGTCTTGCCCATCCCAGCCCCCGGCGGCAGGCGCCAGACGAACGTCGGATAGCCGGGAAGCCAGGCCTCGGGAAACACCACCATGCCGCAGCTTTTGGCTGCTGCCTCACCGACAAGCTCGACTGCGCGCGCCATGGATTTTTCGAGATCGAGGTAGACCGGCGGTTGCTGGACAACGGCAAGCTTCATGTGATTGTTCCGCTGCGCCCCGGGCTGGGGCGAGGGCATCGTATCACGTCTGCTGCGCTGCCTTCGCACGCTGCTTTTCCCAGCGACACCACTCGCAGACCTTCTACGGGGCACGCTGCGCCTCCAGAGTTGCTCGTCGGCGGGCGACAAGCCCAGAGAATGTTGGAATCCGGTTTCCACCGCTGCTCCAATCTTCTCTCTCACAACCTGTCTCTCCCGCACGGCGGATCGCGCTGATGCGCAGGTTTGGCCACCGGCAACGAAGGCCTCAAGGAAGGCAGCTGCCGTGACGCGCGTGGCGCTCTCGACCAGTTGGACGAAGGCGAACTTGCTGGTGCGGTCGATGGCAACGAAGAGATAGAGCTTGCCTTCGGCGGTCTGCACCTCGGCGATGTCGATGTGGAAGAAGCCGATAGGGTACGCCTTGAACGCCCTCTTGGTGACCTTGTCGCCTTCGACTTCGGCAGGCGGGGGATCCCGTGTCGCTGCAGGCAGCGGTGCAGTGAGGACTGCGTCAGCTGCGGGATCGTGGCCTGCAGGGCATAGAGGCAGTCATCGAGGGGCAGCAGCGTGTGGCGGCGAAAGGCCACGATGATGGCCTCCTGTTCGCTGGACAGGGTGGTTGAGTGGGGTGCCTTCGGGCCTGTGGCCTGATCGGAGACTGAGGATCGTTTACGCCATTTGGCGATGGTTTTGGGATTGACGCCGAAGCACCGCGCCAGGTCCCTCAGGCTCGTTTGACTATGTTGGATCGCGCAACGGATGGACTGTCGGGAACTCCGTGTGTGACCGGTCATGATGGGAAAGAAGGAGCCCCCATGGCCCCACGGAAAGAGCCTCAGTTCCCTGACGCGATCCTGGACTAGCTGCTGTCCGGGTCGGAAGCCAGCGCCGCGTTCGACCGGGGTGGCCTGCTGGACCAGTTGGAGATGGCGCTGGAGGTCCCACGCGACCGCCAGGACAGCTTCGACCCGCTGCTGATCGCGAAGTACCAGCGCCGCTTCCCCGGCTTCGACGACAAGATCATCTCGATGTATGCGCGGGGCATGAGCACGTGCGAGATCGCGGGCCACCTGCAGGAACTCTATGGGTTTCGAGGTCTCACCCGACCTGATCAGCACGGTCACCGATGCGGTGTTGGACGAGATCGCGACCTGGCAGGCGCGGCCGCTGGAGCCGGTCTACCCGCTCGTGTTCTTCGACGCGCTGCGGGTGAAGATCCGCGACGAAGGCGCCGCGGCGTAGTTCCGGAACAGGCGTGGCACCCCGGGCATGAGGTGACCCTCCATACCTCCAGAATCACCGCGCCACGTTGAGCCCGGCATTCCAGACGCGCTGTCGAATACGGCGCCCCAAGGCTACGGCCGGCGTGCCCGGCGGCTCAGTAGGGGTCCGAGCAGTGGGGGTCTTCCTCGGAGTTGCCGGGTCCTTCCCTATCGAGGTCACGGCCCTTATGCCCCCTATGCCCCCTATGCTTTCCGCCATCCGAGCGTCGTGAACCAGAACCCACGTACGCGCCACCAAGGGGCTGTTCATCGCGCAGGGCGTAGGTCGTCGTGCTCCATCGACCTCGAGGCTTCGCCGCGGTCATCACCAGTGAGCCGATCCGCGTGCCGACACACTGAACAAGCGCGGCGACGATGACCTGACGCCCTCGATCATGCGGGTCGAGCAGGCGTCGGATTTCCGGCGCGAGGTCCTTGGCCGCGATCGGCATCGAGCCATGGATGCGCCACCAGAGGCGGAACACTTCCGTCGTCCTGTCGCGTTCCGGATCCTGTTCCTTCGTCCGGCGTATTGCGTCACCGGGATCGCGACAGCCCAGAGCCAGGAGTGGATCGCGAACGTGCCTGGACCAGACCTCATAGGAACCGATGGGGGATCCAGGCGGCATTTTCGCACCTTCGAGCTGGCCCCATCGCCAAATCGTCAAGGCATCCGCCAGCAGTACCGCGCGACCCTCTAGGATTTCATCGTCGAACCCCGGTGTGAACCGGCGCCGCTCCGGCTCACTGCTTCCACCATCCAGCATGACGACGAGAAATCGGCGGGCCAGATCCTCCGATAGCTGAACGCCATTCCCCGTCACGGCGACGAAGGTCGTCGAGTGTAGGCGGCGAACTCCGCTTCGGCCCAGCGGACGGGTCGCGCACGTCTCCTCTGTCAAAATGCTGGCCAGCAGATCCGATCGAAGGGCGGTGGAGTTGATGTTGTCCAGAAACAGGGCGGAGCGAGCCTCCAGGAGGGATGACGCAATCCGCTGGTCGAATTCCGTCCTTGTGGTTCCGGCGGTCATCGCCATCGGATGACGGCCGTAGGCGATTGCGCAGATCGCTCGGACCAGCTTTCCTTTCCCGGTCCCTGCGCCGGAAAGCAGCGGCGCCCGGATCAACAGGCCGGGCGCAAGCGGCAGAGACGGCCGGCAGACAGCCGTCAGCAGCCCGTGAATGAAGCAGGATTCGTCCAGGCCGATCGGCGCATCGAGATCGACCAGCATCAAGCCGCTGTCGGGATCTTCCTGCCGCACGGCGTCGGCGAATGGGAAGGTCGCGAAGGCATCACGCAATCGCCGGAGGGCTTGCCGAGCTTCAATCCGTGTTGGCATGTGCGGTACATCCGGCGACTGCTGCGCATCGCAGAACATATGCGATGCGTCGTCATAGCCAGCGGCGGGCAGGATGGTGCCGCCGACCTTCAACAGCGGTGCCGCCGAGATGCCCCGCAACGGGCGTAGGTGCCACTCCCCCTGCATGCCCAGGTAGACGCGGACGACGTCCGAGGGGAGTTTCACACGCTCGAGGCTCTTGGTGCCGTTACGCGTCACCTTTGCCGCTACGATGGCAGCTGCCGCCTTGTGCGCCAATCTGGTGACGCCAGTTTCGTCGAGGGGGCGGGCAAGAAGCTCATCGGTGTGCTGGTCGCGGACCAATAGAGCCGGTCCGCCAAAATCGAAGAGCCCGGATTGCTTGGCCAGGATGTCTCTCAGTCGGTCCGCGGTCGCTGCCGGGTCAGTCGGATCGACCAACAGCACGCCACGGTCGCCGGGAACGCCATCTTGCTCGTCCGCCGAGCCAGATTCTCCGCTCGACGCCGATATGATGTCGGCCTCCGTCGGGCTTCCAGTTGGGTGCGTCATGCTGCCGACCCCGAAGCGGCCACGGCGCTGGGGGCCATCCCGTTGGGGGTATCGATCTCGAGGCCGGCGGCGCCGGCACCGGGCAGTGGCCCTGGACGTGAAAGACGTCGGCACAGGGTAGGATCGGGCTGCGGTTGGTCGGTCTCGGGTGTCGTCATGTGGCGCGAGCCTTGTCTCGAGTGGACGAGCGACTCCGTGCTGCCCTTCAAGGGCAACTGAGGAGGCTCCGAGACCCGGTTCGCGCTACAGGCCACCAAGGGCCAAAGGTCTCGACCCTGTCGGGCACGCGACATATGGATGCGAGCGCATGTGGTTCAAGGCTTGCGGGGACGACCCGGCATGATCGCGGCTGTCCGCGACGAGGTGCTTACAACCATCTCGCGTGCCCCGGCGTGGTTCAGCTTGCCAGGATCCTGTGATTCACGCAGCGGCGCGACGCCGTGGTGTTCAGGCGGGACGACGACCCCGCATTCGGTAGACCGTCCCGAACCTAAAGCGCGCGCAGGATGCGGATCCACAGGATGAACATGGGCAGGAAGATCAGGACGAAGAACAGGAAGCCGCCGCCCTGAGGCTCGGGCCGGACAACGGGCGAGACGATCTCGGTGCCGGACCGCATTGGCGGCAACGTCACGGTCAGGGTGATCGGGTCGTCGTCCTTGATGGTGGGATCCTGGACCTGGGCCATGGCCCGCAATGCCGTGACGAGATCCTGGTTCCTGATGGTCGCCGCGCGTGCCGCCGGCAGCTCCCACGGAACTATCTTTGTATACGACAGCCCCGTATCGGGGGCACTGAGGGTTGTTCTCAGCCCCCTGCTGCTGACGTTGACGGTTGTGCCCCGTCCACCGGCACTCAGGCTGGCGCCGCTCTTGCTGAGATTCAGATGGACGCCGCGGGCGAGCCTGATCCGACGTCGAAAATTCAAGGCCACGCTACCTCCATCGGAAGGACACCCGTACTGCCGAGACAAGTCGCCAGGTGCGACAGCCCGCCCGATATATCCCATTTTGGGTTATTCGACATCAGGTTTGTAACGAGGCGGCCGGTTCAGGCGGATTGGCCTGCTCATAACATCTGCACTTGAGTGCACGACTCACCCCATACTCGCGTAGAGCCGACAGAAACCGCTCGATCGCAGCCGCCCATCCCGGACCCCTTTTGAGGAAGTCAGTGATTCGTGTATGCCGTCCGTCCTTGAGCCCACGCCAACTCGCCGGCGATCAGTCATGCGACATCTACCAGATAGGCCCGAACAGCGGCCTCCCCGTTCGGCCGCGCGAGGACCGGCTTTGTGGCAGGGTAGATCTGCATCTCACCCGCCGTCGTGATGGAGCCGAGGCCGACGGCAGTGCCTTCCGCGACATCCGCCCTTAGCGTCATGGTTTGCTGCACGGCAGCAAGGACGCCCAGGCCCGGAAGCTCCTCCGTGACGCTGCGCAGCTACTCCCCTGCCCGCCCTCTCATCCGGACGGTCAGGCATAGGCCCTGATGCGGTGGAACTGAACGTCAACGCCCGCGCAGCACCCTGACCCAGAGCACGAAGATGGGCAGGAAGATCAGGATGAAGAGCAGGAACCCGCCGCCCTGCGGCGCGGGCCGGACCACTGGTGAGGCGATCTGGGTGCCTGGCTGCCTTGGCGGCAGCGTCACGGTGAGGGTGACCGGATCTTCGTCGCGGATGCTCGGATCCTCAACCTGCGCCATCGCCCGTAGCGTGGTGATCAGTTCGAGCATGCTGATGCTGGCGACGTGCCGTGCGGAGACCGTCCATGGAACGGCTTCAGTGTAGGACAATCCTGTCCCGGGAACGCTTAGCGTTGTCCTGATGCCCGAGGAATTCAGGTTGACGGTTGCGCCGTGTCCGCCTGCGCTGACGCTCGCGCCGCTCGTGCTGAGGTTCAGATGGATGCCGGGCGCGAGCTTGATGCGCCGTCGAAAGCCCAGTGCCATTCTGCGTCCCCCGCCATGGAACATCGGTGCGCTTGGCCGGGATGCGCTGAGCGATTGGTGACGCTCCCGGCCGGAAGCCTGAACTATCCCATTTTGGGTTATTCGGCATCAGGTTTGTAACGAGATGGCCGGTTCAGACGGATTGGCCCGCCCATGCCCCGCTCGCGCCGCTCGCCCCGCCGGGCACGGCTGCAGGAAATCCTGATCGGAAAGCGCAACGCCGCGGGGCTGACGCAGGTGGCGCTGGCCAAGCTGCTGCGGCGTCCACAGAGCTTCGTATCCAAATACGAGACCGGCGAACGACGCCTCGATGTCATCGAGCTGATCGAGGTGTCCGAGGCGCTTGGGGCGGATCCGGTGGCGATTGTGCGGGCGCTGCGCAAGGTGACGGGGTAACGCTCGATCGATATCCGCAATTAGGATATCTCGATGCCCGCCCCGAAGACCACGCGAGATGGAGTTGCATCCCGGCCGCCACCTCGCCGACGGCGCGTGGGCGGATCACAACGCCGCGCCGGCTGCAGAAGGCGGGGCTCGGCGAGCGGCCGGACGATGCTGATGATCTGTGCTGAGGAAAGACTGGTGTTTCGCCGAATTGGTATAATTCTAAGACAAAACATCGCCGGACAAAGGCTTTAATCTATCGCGAATTGAAATATACCAATCGCATTTCGCCGCATTTTGTTCACGCTCATCCTGTTCACTTCATCAGGAGAGCGACATGGCTCTGACCCGCGACCTCATGGTCGGCGAAGGCGTTCGGATTGACGCCACCGACACCTGGCTGCTCAAGAAGATCATCGAGGACGGCACCGCTGCCGTGATGTTCGATCCCACCGGCAAGGAGGTGACCCTTCGTCAGGATGTCGCCTATCGCGTCGGACCGGGCTTCCGGCTGAGCGTGGTGGCAATCGACGCGCCGGCGCACATCCGCCTGGTCATCGACGCCTACATCCCGCTGGTGCACCTGTATCCGCCGCGCACCGGCAAGCCGGTCGTCAAGATGCCGAAGGGACCCGGGTCATGACCGGGAAGCGAAAGCGTGACCCGCACCACCCGGTCCTCCGTCCGCGGCAGGGCGGCCAGAGGAAGGAGGACCTGGCGATCCGTCGGGCCCTCATTCGCAGTGCCGCCTTCATCCGGCGGGAGATCGAGGCCGAGATCGGACGCCTGACGGCCTTGCGTGGCATGTCTGAAGCCGAGCTCGCGCGGTTCGGGACCGTCCCTTGGGAGGTGACCATCACCCTCCGCCGTGCCCAGAAGGCGCAGATCCACCTGCACTATGCAGAGAGCGTCTGGGCCGCACTGCCGGAGGCCATCGAACAGGGCGAAGCAGTCATGCTCGAATGCCGGACCGTCCCCGGTGACGTGCCGCCGGCCGACATCGAGGTCGAGTAGACGTGACGGCTGGTTGGCGGCCCCTCGTCTGGCCATATGACGCTGGCCACCGACGCCGATGTATAGCCATCCGCATCGGCCCGATGGCGGCGCGCGGGCCGTTCCTCGGGAACCGGCAATGCGGCATGCTGGCGGCATGTCAAGCAGATCCCAGTCCGCAAAGCCGAAGGCCACCCGTCAGACACCGCTCGAACGAGCCCTGACTGACCTTGCCGAACTTGCGGCCCAGCGGCGCGCGACGCCGATCGCCATCGGCCACATCCTCGCGCAGGTGACCGGCGCGGATCGGGACGCGGCCGCGAAGGAAGCCGGGCTGGCCCGAAGGTCTGCGTATTATCTGGCGACCATCGCCAAGGCCATCGACGCGGGCCTCATGTCAGAAGCCGATGCGACGGCGCTGGGGTGGACAAGGGCCCGCACCTTGGCGGCAGAGGCGCTTCGAAGCAGCCGGAAGGTGCCGTCGTCGGAGGTCAGATGGGCCAGCGCTCAATCCGCCAAGGCCGTCGCGGCCGGTGCAGCACCAACCGGTCCGAGCCTCGAGATGATAGAGTTCGTCCTCAAGCCCCGGCAGGCGTCGATGGTGCGACGGGCGCTCGAGGCGCACGGCGCGCCGCGGGGCGCAGGACCCGAAGCACGTGCGACGGCCCTGACCGAGATCTGCCGAATCATCCTGCGTCACGCGGCTGGGGCTTGACGCGGCGTAGCGGGCTGCAGTAGCGATTGATCGTTCCTGGCATGGTTTGTCCGTTAGTGCACTCTAGTGCATCTCAATGGCACCAGGCCAAGGGACCGCGTCGGATCGGTTCGCGAGATCGATCGGCACACCGCCAGCGACGACACGCTCATGCGTTCAGTCCTTCCGTGAACGGCGCGGCATGCCCACCGGGGGCGATCCACACAGCGATCATCCTCTTAAAGCCCCCAAAGCCATCATTCAGGAGATCCACATGCAGAGCATGACCCTCAGGACCCGCCTCAATGTCGATTGGCTGACCCTTCGGTTCCTCCTCCATGGAGACGAAGCCGAGCAGGTCCTGTCGGTCCTAATAGGATACGCCCAGGATCCTGAGAGCGCGGGGGCTTATGGAGTCAGTCGAGGAGGTTCGAAGCTCAGCAAGGGCACGCAGGTGGCGCTGCAGTTCTTCGCCGAGAAGTCACGGGAACCCCTGATGTGGTCCGAAACGGCGGCCGTCAGCCTTCGAGCGAAGCGGCCGAAACCTGTTCAGACCATGCTGGTGCTCGACATCCATCCCCCCGGGCTGACGGCCGAAGGCTGGAACTACGTGCGCAAGGGCATCATCGAGATGATCCTGAATCGGGCCCCATGGGAGGTTGCCGACGCCAAGGTGACGCGCATCGACTACGCCTTGGACCTTCACGGCGTCCGGCTTGACGACTTCGCCTGGCCGGTCGCGAGAAAGCATGTCCGAAAGGCGCAGACCGTTCGGCGCAAGCTGGTATCGTTGGGCTCCGGCAAACTGAAGAGTGGCGCCGTCGCGATCTACGATCGCACGGGAAGGGACGGCTACGATCCGATGCAGCCCTGGACCCGGATCGAGGCGCGTATCAAGCCTGGTTGTCGCTTCGCAGACCTGTCGACTGTGCCCAATCCGTTCCAGCAGATAAGCGTGACCGACGTTCGCGCCGCATGGAAGGCTCTCGGCCGGGGCAGCATCGAAGCAACCACAATGCTGTCGCACGCACATCTGTACGGATGCCAGGCCCTCGTCGATCTCTTCCCGAAGAGGGCGCCGACCCTGTCCCGGACCGCCGTCCGTATGGCATTGGCAAGTGCCGTACCGGGATGGTGGAAGCCGGACGAGATGTGGTCGCAGCTGCCGGATCTCTTTTCCGATACGCCCGCTGGCGGTGAACCATCGGCCGAGGAGGACTGCGATCCGTTGCCCGAACCATTCTAGATCTTGCACTTGAGTGCACTATCGAGATGCCTGTCCGGACGGACCGCCGGAGCCGGATGGGCAGCCTCGATCGACCTGCACTGCACCGAGCCAGGGGTAGGTGACTGCGGGCGCAGCGATGCTCCGTCACCCTGCACGCTGAGATCGGCACTGCTGCAGCGCGGACAGAATGGCCCTGGCCTCCGTTCAAGGACCGCGCCCATGCCGAAGACCGTCAATACCACCCCCGCTGTTGCCTTCGCCCACGCGAAGCTGCCGAAGCTCCTGCCGGTCGCGCAGGTCGCACAGCACCTGTCGAGGTCAACGCGAAGCGTCCGCCGCTACATCGCGCAGGGCCTGCTACCCGCGGTCGAGCTGCACGGCCGACTGCTCATTCGACCCGAGGAACTCGCGGCCTTCATCGCGCGACACGAACGTCGGCACGACGACTGAGCGAATGACGGCCGTCGCTGGCGTCGCCTGTCCGCCCTTGGCCAGCCCGGCATCAACACATTCCCCCGGCTCAACAAAGGTAATCCACCCCTCCCTCCTTATGCCTAGCCGCAATGGCCGCACTCGTCCTCAGGAGGACCAGCATGACCAACCTCTCCCCATCGACCGACCGGCGGTCGGCTGCTGAACCCAAGGCTACGCCCGTCGCAGCCATGCCGACCTACGGACAGGTGAAGGATGCCGTCCTGGCAGCGTCAGACCTGACGCCGAAGGTCCGCATGAACCTCCTTCGTGCGGTCGACATCGCGGTCGTCCTGATGGGACGGGCGTCGGTGAATGCCGCCGTCGAGATTCCCGGACTGCAGCGCAAGCTCGAGAAGACCACGCCGGCCATGCTCGGGTTCACGAGCGCGAACTCGTTCTCGGCCTTCCAGTCAAATCTGCGCCGCGCATTTCGGATCGCCGGCGCGACTGTCATGCCTGGGAAATCGCGAACTCCCCTCAACGCAACATGGCGGGCGTTGCGGGAGCGCGCGGAGCAGCTCGACGCCTGGGCGCCGCTCAGCCGGTTCTGCCATTTCTGTTCTGAGCAGGGCATCGCACCCGACGATGTCCGCCCCAGCCACGTTGTGCGCTTCGTCGCCCTGGTGCGGGACACCAGCCTCAAGAGCCGAGCTGACAAGACCGAGCGCCAGGTCACCAAGGCGTGGGCACGGGCTCGAAGCACCGTGCCAGGCTGGCCACAGCAACCCCTGCCCGTACCTGCGCCGCGGCGGGCGGAAGGATGTCCCCCCTGGTCGGCCTATCCTCCCTCCCTCGAGGTCGACGCGCGAGCCTTCGTCGCGCGGGGAGCCGATGACTGGCTGGAAGGAGATGCTGGGCCGCCACTGAAGCCACGGACCAGGTCCAACTATCTGGAAGCGCTGCGTCGCGCTGCCGGGGAACTCGTCGCCTCCGGCATTCCCGCCGCGGAACTGAAGACCCTGGCCGATCTCGTCGCGCCCGATCGCGTGAAGGCCATTCTGTCCAGGGTGGCTGAGCGCACCGGTCGCCGGCAGGGTGGCCATGTCGGCCAGTTGGCCATCATCCTGCGGGTTGCTGCCTCCGGTCACGTCCGGTTGCCGGCCGACCAGCTGGCGCGCCTGGATACGATGGAAAAGGCGACCCGCGCTCCCCGGCAGATGGGCGACCGGACACTGCGCCGCCTGGAGGCCATGACGCCGGAGCGCATCGATGCCTTTATCGCGCTGCCGAGGAAGCTCGACGCCCTGGCGCGCAAGCAGGGCAAGGTTGACATCACCTCGGCCCGCCTGGTCCGAGCGGCGCTGTTCATATCGCTGCTCCTCGAGCTGGCGTCCCGGCAGGGCAACCTCACGGAGCTGCGCCTCGGCAGCGACATCATCGACGATCGCGATGGGCGCGTCTGGGTGATCATCGCGGGGTGCCAGGTCAAGAATGGCGAGGAAATCCGCGCCGAACTCAGTCCTCGCACCGCGGCACTATTCCGTCGCTATGTGAAGGAATATCGACCCGTCCATGCAGGCGCGTCGGACGCTGACTGGCTGTTCTGCCGTGAAGACGGGTCGCACTGGCCGACGGATCGGGCCTACGAGACGGTCACGGACCTCACCGCCAGGCATATCGGGGTCGATCTGAACCCGCATGCCGTTCGTTCGCTCGTCGGCGAGATCCTGGAAGCAGAGCATCCCGGCGCGGTCGGGCTGGTCAAGGATGTGCTCGGGCACAAATCCGTCGCCACGACGGAGACGCACTACCGCCGGCTGAACGTGCAGCGTAGCAGAAGGCTGTATCGCGACGCTCTCGAGCGCCGCGAGGGGAGGCGGCGGTCATGAACGGATCGAACCCCCAAGTCCGGTCCTACCCACGGAGCCTGCGACATGCCGTCTGGCCCGCCCCACTCCGTGATGCCTGGGTTGCGGCCCAACAGCCTGCCGGCTTTCTGGAAGTCGCGGCACCAGCATCGCAGTGGAGCGCCGCCCGACGCCGGCAGGTGGTATTCGACGCCGGGCGGTTCTTGAACTGGCTCCGGATGCAGGGCGTGGCGATCGATTCGCCCGCTGCATTGGCGGATGCAGCCACTCCCGCCTCCCTCACGGCCTTTGCTTCGGCGGAAGGGAAGCGCCTGCGGTATTCGAGCCTCGCCACCGCGCTTGGCAACGTTGTCGGGTTCGTCAGGAGCTTGTGCCCTGGCTGGGATGCGACTGAGGCCTACCGGATCGTCGACCGGATCAAGGCCCATGCTCGGCGGGAACCGCGGATGCCGCGGCGCATCGCCGATCCGGTGGTCCTCTACGAGGCCGGCCTCGCCAGGATGGACCGGTGCCTGAACGAGGCGCGGGAGGTTGTGAATCCCGAGGGCTGGCAGTCCGGCCTGATGGTGGCGCTGTGTGCGGCGACACCAGTACGGATCAAGAATCTCGCGGCAATTGTCCTCGGCGAGCATCTCTGCCGCGACCCCGAAAGCGGCGCATGGTGGTTGCGCCTGGCGTCCGATGAAACCAAGACGCAGCAGTCGGATGATTGGCAGGTCCCCGAAACCCTAGCGCTTTATCTCGATCACCATGTCGCGCATGTCCGCCCCATCTTGCTGGCACGAGGTCGCCACAACGCCGATCACGGCGGCCTTTGGATCGGGGCCTTTGGACAACCTTTGGAGCGCCAGGGCGTCCGCGCCCGGATCAAAGCCGTCACGGCCGAGGTGCTGGGAAAGCCGATCACGCCGCACAGCTTCCGACATTCGGCCGCGACCGGTTTTGCGCTCCGGCATCCGGATCGGCCGCGCGACACCGCGGCGCTGCTCGGCCATGCCGGCGCGCAGACGACCGAGAAGCACTACCTCATGGCAAGCCGGCAACTGGCACTCAGGAGGCTACGCGAGGTGCTGGAAAAGCGCCTGGCTGCCGCAGGGGGATCGGTCAGGTAGGTGTCGGGCAGTTCGTGCACTCGAGTGCAACGCCGATAGCGCCCGGCCCACTCCATCGGCGACGACGCGCTCGTCATCGCCGAAGCGGGACGCCAAAGATTGTGATTTCACCTTACGGTGCTCGGGCGCAAGGGGACCCAACCGACCGACGGCGACTGTCATGATCGGCCCGGCCGCCCATAGGGGCGGCGGTGAACGCTTCATGCCCATCGTGGTCTTACAGCGGTCGCGGCTACCACTTCGAATATCCCCCCAGGAGGCATCCATCCCGATCCGTGTCGGTTGCCACAACCAGCGACCGACATGATCGTCACGAGAACTGGCAGGATCTGGCCGTAAGCGGTCCGGCCGCTTTCCGTGTGATATCGGCGGGTAGCCGACATCCGGTCATGACGCAGTCGCTGGCCAATGACGACGTTGCCTGACGTCGCCCCAGCAGATTAGGCATTGCTTGGCCGTCCTCCCAGGCGCTGACCTTTTTGATGTATGGCCTCACGCCTCTGCGCCTGCTCCCAAGCGACGTCCCGCAACCTTCACGATTTCGGATCCCAGCAACAGGATCCCGCCGATGATGGTCACGAGCATCCAATCGCCGAATGACAGCGGGACCGTATGGAACGCCTCCTGGAGCATCGGCACATAGATGACGAGCACGTGCGCGAGCACCGCCGTCGCCACAGCGGCAAGCAGCCACCCATTTTCGAAGAAGCCGGAAAAGGCGCTTCGCCAGGCCGAGCGCGAGATGTAGACGTTGTACATCTGGAACATCATGAGCGTCGTGAAGGCCATCGTCCGGGCATGGGCCTGATCGGCGGCGTTTGGTTCGCTGCCCTGGGCGAAGAGCGTGAACAATCCGCCGGGGTAGTAGGCGTCGAGCACTGCGATCGTGCCAACCATCATCACCAGGCCGATCACGCCGATACGCACCCAGTCCTCGCTCGTGAGAACGCCACCGCCGTGCCGACGCGGCCTGCGTTCCATTACGTCGGGATCCTTCGGGTCGACCCCGAGTGCCAGCGCGGGCGGTCCATCCGTGATCAGGTTGATCCAGAGCAGCTGGCCCGCTAGCAACGGCAGGAACAGCCCCGGCTCTGGCGGAACGAGCCCGAGCGCGCCGGCGAACATCACGCCGACGAACATCGTCAGCAATTCGCCAGCGTTCGACGACAGGAGATAAATCAGGTACTTCCGGATGTTATCGAAGATGCCTCGTCCTTCCTCGATCGCCTTCACGATGCTGGCAAAATTGTCGTCCGTTAGCACCATGTCGGCCGCCTCCTTCGACACGTCGGTGCCAGTGATTCCCATTGCGACACCGATGTCGGCGGTCTTAAGCGCGGGCGCGTCGTTGATCCCGTCGCCGGTCATCGCAACGATGTGCCCCTGACGCTGAAGAGCCTCCACGATCCGCAGCTTATGTTCGGGATCGACGCGGGCGAAGACACGGACCTCGTCGAGTTGTGCCTCCAGTTCCGTCTCACTCATGGTGCGCAGGTCAGCTCCGGTTAGCAGCCGCGCCCCAGGTTCGAGGATGTCCAGTTCTCGGGCGACCGCCGCGGCCGTCGCCGGATGGTCACCGGTGATCATCACGGTCCGGACGTGGGCGTGCCTGGCCGTCGCGACTGCGGCTTTCGCCTCGGGCCGGGGCGGATCCATCATGCCCACGACACCGAGCAGGACGAGGTTCTCCTCGATATCGTCCAACAGTTCGAAGTCGACCTGCGCGCTACCTCCCGCGTCGAGGCCAAGGACACTCGCCGACAGGCTGCGTGACGCGACCGCGAGGGTGCGCAGTGCCTGAGCCGCGAGTTCCTCATTGCGGTGTGCGAATGCGGTGCGCACGGCGTCATCCAGCGGTACGACAGCGCCATCCGCGAGCATCGATCTGCAGCGCGCCAGGATGATCTCCGGTGCGCCCTTCACAAAGATCAGTACCTCATTGGGATTCTCGCGATCGCGATGCACCGTCGTATGGAGCTTGCGCTCTGACGTAAAAGAAATCTCGGCGACCCGCGGCCAGCGCGCGAGGTCCGCTTCCTGGATGCCGAACTTACGCGCCGCAACGACCAGGGCGCCTTCGGTCGGATCGCCGCGAACGCGCCACTGGCCGTCTCGCAACATCAGGCCAGAGTCATTCGCAAGCGCCGCGGCGCGCAGCACCTGGCCGACCGCAGCGTGTTCCGAGGGCATCTCCTCGAGCGGGGCACCGCCCACCGCAAACGAGCCTTCCGGCAGGTAGCCGCTGCCGCCGACGCTGACTGTCGCGCCTGTGGTCAGAATGGCCCTGACGGTCATCTCATTGCGGGTCAGCGTGCCGGTCTTGTCGGAGCAGATCACCGTCGTGCACCCGAGTGTCTCCACCGCAGGCAGCTTGCGCACGATGGCGTTGTTTGCCGCCATCCGGCGAACACCCAGGCTGAGGCCCACGGTCACGATGGCCGGCAATGCCTCTGGGATCGCGGCGACGGCCAGCGCCACAGCGAACAGAAACATGCCGAGGATCGTGTGCAGCGTAATTGCTGCGCTGGTCAGGAGTCCGGTGGCAAAAACGACGGCGCAGATCGCCAGCATGACGACGGTCAGTCGGCGTCCGGTGCTGTCGAGTTCCTGCTGGAGCGGCGTCGGGTCGCGCCGGGCGCTCTCGATCATTGCGGCGATGCGGCCGACTTCGGTCTGCATCCCCGTCGCGACAACGACGGCGCGACCGCGCCCTGCCGTCGCGACAGTGCCGGCAAACAGCATGTTTCTCCGGTCGCCGATGCCGGTGTCGGCCTCGATGCGTCGCGTATCCTTGGCCACGGGCAGGCTCTCGCCGGTCAGCGAAGCCTCGTCGGTGCGTAGGTTCGCTGCCTCGAGGAGGCGGGCATCGGCCGGGACCTTGTCACCGGCCTCCACGAGCAGGATATCGCCGGGGACGATGTCCTCGGTGGCGATGCTCTCGTGTTCGGCGCCGCGTATGACCGTCGCCTCCGGCGTGGCGAGCGCCATCAGCGCGCGGACGGATTTCTCCGCCCGTGCCTCGTGCACGAAGCCAAGCACAGCATTGAGCAGGACGATTGCCAGGATGACGATCGCCTCGTAGGGCAAGGCGCTCTCGCGCGGATCCTGGAGCAACCATTCGGCGGCGGAGATGACCGTGGCGACAAGCAAGATGATGACGAGGAAGTTCTGGAACTGCTCAAGCAACCGGCGCCACCAGGCAGTCTCCGGCGCGGCCTTGAGGCGATTGGGACCGTGGCGTTCAAGGCGTCGGCGCGCCTCCTCAGAGTCCAGTCCATTTCCTATGCTCGAGCCCAGGGCTGCGACCACCGCTTCGGCCTCGGCGGCGTGTGGAGCGGTCGTGGCATGCTCGCCCCCGGCATCCTGTAGATCCGGCTGCCGCGTATGTGTACCGGTAGGGGCTTCGAGCGCTGCATGACCCACCTGGGTCCGCACGGATACAGGTTGCTCTGCCATGGTGCCCTCATCTGCGCCAGAGGGTCGGCCGGATGGCCGGCAGCCTCGGCGGTGGCTGCGGATGCATGGACTTTGCTGCGGCGCCGCATGCGGCGCAGGTCAGGAAACGCCGATCCAATGTCGAGGGAGGCGCTGGGTAGCAAAGACGATGTCGCGGACGCCCGGCACCTCTTCGGCCAAAGCGCGCAACCCACGCTCCACATGCTCATTGAGCACGAGCCCGCTGAACGTCACGACGCCGTCCTTCACGTCCACGAAAGTGAAATGGGTGTCCGCCCAGGGTTGGGCTCGCATCGCTCGGCGCACTTCGCTGCGGACAATGTTATCCGGAGCCTGGCTGTCCTGGTGATGGGGAAGTTGCAGCGCTGCGCGGACAAGGTGTGCGCGGGTAATCAGGCCGACCAGCCTACCGTCCTCAAGCACCGGCATATGGCGAATGCGACGTTCCTCCATGAGACGCGCAACATGTTCGACGGAGGTGTCTCTCGTCGCGGTGACCAGGTCCGCCGCCAGAGTCATGACGTCGGCAGCGATCTGGCCGTGCGTACGGGCGAAATCATCCGCCTGTCGGCTCATGGAGTGCAGGAGGCCCCAGAGATAGCCGTGGTGGGCCTGCTCGGTTGCCACAAGGCGATGAAGGAGGTCGCTCTCCGTCACGATCCCGAGAAGGCGGTCGGCCCCGTTTACAACGGGTAGTCCGGTCACGCCGCTTTCGACCATCGTTTCCGCCACCACATGGAGTGGCGCATTGGGAGCAATGGTGACGGCTTTCGCCGTCATGACGTCGCACGCGCGCATGTTTGCCTCCCGGGCGCGGCGCTCCCTGTCGTCATGAGCAAATCCGGGCGGCTGATGTTGTTGGGCAGGTAACGCCTCGCGATACCGCCGAAGGCGGTTTCGCGATGGGCATTCACCTGACGGTCCCAGCCGAGCCGCGACATCTCCGTGACGCGGGTCCTGCCGCAGGTAAACGGCAGCGGTGATTCGGCGGTTCAGCCATGCGAAAGTCAACGGAAATCGGTCACGACCTGGTCGCGCTTCGCGGGACCAACCGCGATACCCTGCGTCTTTCGGCGCAGCCTGGACGGGGCCGAGGGTACCTCGGCCCCGCGGCGTCATCAGCGACCAGTGCGCCGGATGTTCCAGAACACCGGGATCCCCGAGGGGATCACGCCTTCGAGGTTGCGGCGATAGGCGATGGGCTGGGTGAACTGCCCCCAGACCACCGCCGGTACGATCTCGAAGGCGATGCGCTGGATGTCGGCCGCGATCGCGCGGCGTTCCTCCTGCGTTGCCGCCTGGGCGAAACGCTCGAGCAGGGGGTTCAGGCGCTCATCGCAATGCCAGCCGGGGAAGTCCTGGCAATTGGTGCCGATGTAGAAATGCGTGAGCGGGGAGGAGAGGTCGAAGCCCTGAGCATGCACGCCGAACAGCGACCAGGACGCATCGCGACGGGCGCGGCGCGCCACCACGGTGCCCCAGTCCGTTGCCTGCAACTCGACATTGAAGCCGACCTCGCGCAGTCGGGCGGCGACGACCTCGCTGCCGATGCGCGGGGCGTCGATGTCGGTCGCCTGCATGATGATCACGGGCTCGCCGCGGTAGTTGGTCTGGCGCAGGGCTTCCCGCGCGCGAGCGACGTCGGGGTGCGCGGCGATCTCGCTGCCCGCGGTCGTCTCCAGCGCACCGCCGCACATCCAGAAGGAGAGGCACTGCGGCAGCGACAGGTCACCGGTCGCGCCGAGCGCCGTCGGCCCCTGGGACTGGTCCACCGCCATCATCAGCACGCGGCGCACCGCCGGATCGGTGAAGGGGCCGGCCGCCGAGTTCACGCGCACGAAGCCCTGCCACATCGACGGGCCGGCGAGGGGAACCACGGCCACGTTGCGGTTTCGCTGCAACACCGGCAGCAGGTCGAAGGCCGGCATCTCGATGAAGTCCACCTCGCCGGTGGTCAGCGCATTCGCAGCGGTCGCCGCGTCGGGGATGACGCGCCAGGTGACGCGGTCGACGTGCACGCGCTTGCCGCCGGCCAGGAAGTCCGCCGGTTCCTCGCGCGGGCGGTAGTCGCGGTAGCGGTCGAAGACCTGGCTCGCGCCCGAGACCGAGAGGTCGCGCCGGAACACGAAGGGACCGGAGCCGATGAGTTCGCTGTTCTGCTCCGTGCGCGGCCGCTGCGCGAGGCGCTCCGGCATGATCACCGGCACCAGGGAGGACGGCTTGCCGAGCGCATCCAGCACCAGCCCGAAGGGCCGGTTGAGCACGATGCGGAAGGTGCGCGCATCGACGACGTCCATCGACGCCGTCGCCGCCATCAGGTGCCGCCCGAGGCCGTCGCCCGGACCCCAGCGACGCAGGCTGGCGACCACGTCGGCGGAGGTGACGGGCTGGCCGTCATGGAACTTCAGGCCCTCGCGCAGGGTGAAGGTCCAGGTCATCCGGTCGTCGGAGACGGTGTGGCTTTCCACCATCTGCGGGCGGATGTTGCCCTGGCTGTCCATCGCGAACAGCGTGTCCCACACCATGTAGGCGAAGTTGCGCGTGATGTAGACCGTGGAGACATGGGGATCCATGATCCGCACGTCGGCCTGCATCACGGCGGTGATCTGGCTGGCGGGCTGCTGGCCGGCCGGGACCTGCGCCATCGCTCCCGCGAAGGGCGTCGCGATCGCCGCGGCGAGTGCCGCACGGCGAGTCCATGTTGCGAACATTGTCGGGTTTCCTTCCGTCATGGTTCGTGAGCGATGAGGTCCGCCGCCTTCTCGCCGATCATCAGCGCGGTGGCGTTGGTGTTCCCCGCGATGTGGCGCGGGAAGATGGATATGTCGGCGACACGCAGCGCCTCGGCGCCGTTCACGCGAAGGTCCGGCGCCACTACGGCGCGCGCGTCGGTGCCCATCCGGCAGGTGCCCGCGGGGTGGTAGAAGGGGCGCGCGGTCGCGCGAAGGAACGCGATGTCCGCCTCCCGCCCGGCATCGGCCGGCGGCACGAGAAGCAACTCCTTCACCTTGGTCCCGAAGGGCGGGGTCGTCGCCATGCGCCGCACCCAGTCGAGGCCGCGCAGCAGCGTCTCGACATCCTCCGCGTCGTCCAGGAGGCGCGGATGGATGGCGATGGGCGCCGCGGGGTCGGCCGAACGCAGCGCGAGCCGCCCGCGGGATCGCGGATGGTTCACGTTCACGAGGATCGTCGCCAGGTTCCGCTTCGGGATGATGCGCTTGCCGTTCTGCAGCGTGGACCCGTAGGGAAACAGGTGGAACTGCAGGTCCGGTTCCGCCGCTCCCGCGTGGCTGCGCAGGAAGGCGAGCACCTGCGCCGTCGGGATGCCGAAGGGGGAGGGACGCCCCGCCGCCCAGCGCAGGAATTGCCACGCGGCGCGCAGCGGCTCGGCCTCGGCGTTCACCGTCGGCACCGTCATTTCCGCCTGCACGTAGAGGCCGGGGTGCTCCATCAGGTTGAGGCCGACCTCGGGGCTTTCGACCACCGTGGCGATTCCGTGCGGGGCCAATTCCGCAGCGTTGCCGACGCCTGACAACATCAGCAGGTGCGGCGAATTGATCGCGCCCGCGGTCAGGATGACCTCCCGTCGCGCGCGGATCGCCAGCGCACCGCCGTCGCGCCGCGTGGCGATGCCGGTGGCGCGCCGGCCTTCGAAGGTCACGCGTTCCACCAGCACGCCGTCGAGCACGCGCAGGTTGGGCCGCGCGAGATTGGGCCGGATGAAGGCGTCGTAGGCCGAATGGCGCAGCCCGTTGCGCGTCGAGCCCTGGTTCCAGGCGATGCCCTCGTGCGAGGCGCCGTTCAGGTCGTCATTCGCCGGGATGCCGGCGGCGATGCCGCTGGCGATGAAGTCGGCCGAGACGGGATGGCGCCAGCCCAGCGCCGAGACGCGCTGCGGCCCCAGCCCGCCGCGCGTGGCGTTGTCCGGCGCATCGGCGGTTTCCAGCCGGCGGAACAGCGGCAGCACGTCCTGCCACCCCCAGCCCTCACAGCCGAGCGCGTTCCATGCGTCGTAATCGGCCGCCGCGCCGCGGATGAAGATCATGCCGTTGATGGCCGAGGATCCACCCGGCACCTTGCCGCGCGGCCAATCCTCGAAAAGGCCCTTGCGCGTGGGATCGGGTTCGGAGCGATAGGCCCAGTCGTAGCGCGGGTTCCCGATGGTGCGCATCAGCGCGGCGGGCAGGCGCGTCAGGCCGATGCGCTCGCGCCGGCCGGCCTCGACCAGCACCACGGAAACGCCCGGCCGCTCGCTCAGGCGCGCCGCCAGCACGCAACCGGCGCTGCCGGCGCCGACGACGACGTAGTCGGCCTCGATGATTTCATGCGACATGCGTTGCCTGCCGCGCGGCCATTTCGGATCGAAAGCGGATCGTGTGGGTAGTCAGGGCCAATCGCTCCTTTTGGGGGCGCGGAACTTGGCACGCCGGGCCACCGCTGCGAAGATTGGGTGCGGGAGAAGTCATACTCGACACCATGATGGCGCTGCCGCTCGCGACGGCTGCAGGCAGCGTGCTCTTCGCGAAGAATAGCGACCGCTAGAGGAACGAGGCCCAGCCGGTTGATTGGCTACCCGCGCGCGCGGCACGCGCCTGGCGAGAGGCTCCGCTGCACCTATGTCGCGATCCCGCAGGGGACGGAGACGCATGCCGTGCTGCTGCGCCGCCCCTTCTGGTGCTAGGGCGCGCAGATCGACGGCAATGAGCACGGCGTGTTCATCGGCAACGAAGCGGTCTTCGCCACCTGAATGAGCACCAATACGACAATGGTTTCCTCGTCGCCGACCATCGCGAGGCCTTCGCCGTCGAGACCATCGGGCGGCCCTGGGCCGTCAGCCGCGGCCGCCTGCCCTGCGACCGCGCGACAATCTTGCTCGGACGCGCTGGCTCCGTCGATCGTGCCTGCGCGCCCTGAGCTCGTGCTTTTGTCTGGCACCCAGCTTGGGCGCGCCGGCCATCCGGCACCTCACGCGGAGTTCAAATGTTTCCGAGAAGGGCGACGGCAAGGATCACGAGTAGGACGACTAAGGATCCGAGGCTTGTGGCTTGAGCTGCTGCTCACTGCCGGTCGAGCACTGTGACTGCGACTTCGTCTCCGCGGCGCAGTCACGTTGCGAAGGCCATCATGGAGGGGCGAGGAGTTCGAAAGCCGGGTGCCGGCTGCGATCAGTACTTCACCGCAGCGCCTGGCAAGTCCGACGCATTGTGGCCGCTGTGTCCGCTTTGGGAGGCGGCGACCAACCCCCTAAGCGTCCGAGATGGGCGCGAAGCTGACGTCCGCCACATGGCACAGGGCACCTGAAGCCCGTCGACCGCCGCCGCCCAGCGTGAGCTGCGTGCCTGCACGTGGTGCACGAATGCGGGCTGGTCCATGGCGTGTACCGCGACCGGGAACGGTGTCATTTTTCCATTGCCCGGCGTGGCAATTGTCCTGTCGCCATGCGCGACATCCCTCGTTCCGCGTCATCCCTGCCGCCGACCGACCGATCGGCCGATGACGCTGGGGCGCCTCTCGACGACCGCCTGCTCGCCCTCATGCGCGCCCTGGCCCGTCACGCGGCGATGGAGATCTGGACAGCGCAGGGCACGACCAGCAACACTCCGGGAACAGCCAAGGAGGGCTCCCCCGCCACTGGGAAGGATGCCCCATGTCCCTGCGCTGCGCCCTCTATGCCCGCTACTCCTCCGACCTCCAGAACAAGGCTTCCATCGAGGACCAGTTCCGTCTCTGCGCCGCGCGTGCCGACCGTGAGGGATGGACGGTAGTCAGCTCCTTCCACGACGCCGCCATCTCCGGCGCCACGACGTTGCGGCCAGGCTATCAGGCCCTGCTCGAGGCCATGCGGACCGCGAAGGTGGATGTCGTCCTCGCCGAAAGCCTCGATCGCTTCTCCCGGGACCTCGAACACATCGCTGCTTTCCATAAGCAGGCCGTGTTCGCCCGCGTTCGCCTCATCACTCTCGCCGAGGGCGAAGTCTCCGAGCTCCACGTCGGCCTCAAGGGCACCATGGGCGCCGTTTACCTCAAGGACCTCGCCGACAAGACCCGTCGCGGCCTCGCCGGACGCGTGCGACAGGGCCGCTCAGTCGGCCGCGTGCCTTACGGCTACCGTGCGATCCGCGGCCGCCTGGGTCCGGATGGCGAGCCGGAGCGGGGGCTGCGGGAGATCCATCCTGTCGAAGCAAATGTCATCCGCCGCATCTTTCGCGAGTACATCGGGGGCCTGAGCCCTATGGTGATCGCCCGCACCCTGAATGCCGAGGGCGTGCCCGGGCCCAATGGTGGGTTGTGGTACGATGCCACGATCCGCGGCAGAGCCCGCCGGGGCGACGGGATGCTGCGGGCCGCCATCTATGTCGGCCGGCTTGTCTGGAATCGGCGCCGCACCCATAAGCACCCCGATACCGGTCGGGCGCACCGCCGACCGAACGATCCGGAGGACATCGTCATCCAGGACGTGCCGGAGTACCGCATCGTCGATCCCGAGACATGGGACGCAGCGCAGGCGCGCCTTGCCAGGGATGCCGCTCCAATGGCCCCGACGGGGCGGGCACGGTTCTGGGATACCCGGCGCCCGCACTACCTCCTGACCGGCAAGGTGGTTTGCGGATGTTGCGGCGCACTCTTTACACCGGTCGGCAAGGACTACCTCGCCTGCCGCGCCCGCAGGACAGCCGGGTGCCGCAACACCACCCGGGTTCGGCGCGGCCCGCTGGAGACACGCGTGCTCGAGGCGCTGGGCAGCCGGCTGATGGATCCGGAACTCGCGGAGGTCTTCGTCCGGGAGTTCACGCGGGAATGGAACCGGCTCGCCGTCGAGGAGGCCGGCGCGCGAACCGGTCAGCGCACCGAACTGGCGGCGGTCGAGCGCAAGATCGCCAACCTTGTCGAGGCCCTGGCTGACGGCGTGGCGAGCGGCGGCGCGGTCTCAACCAAGGTCGCCGAACTCGAGCGCCGCGCGGACGTCCTGCGGGCTGCAGTGGCAGCGGCGCCACCCGACCGGCCCCGGCTGCACCCCGGGCTTGCCGAGGTCTACCGCGATCGGGTGGCCCGGATCCGTGATGCGGTGGCCGGAGATGAAAGCGCCGAGGCTCTCGAGGCGGCCCGGGCGCTGATCGACAAGGTGATCGTTTCCGGGCCACCAGATGGAGGCGGACCGCCTGGCATCGAGTTGGTCGGCGATCTTCCGGAAATGCTGAAGGCAGCCGGGGCGCTGCCCGTCCAGCCCGACAGCCAAGATAGAATGGTGGGCCATCTACGCGCGCCTATCAGTTCGGCAAAAGGGGATCAGGGAGGGCTCTGCCCTCCCGACAAGCGCCCCACCCCATCCTCTCCACCCTCTGCCAACTAGGACTGCTGCTGCATGTGGGATCGTTTGCTGGGTCATCTCGCTGCGCGGCGGGGGTGGCGGTTGTGGGTCACGGCGGTGGGGTTGGGGGCTTTGGCGGCCTTGGCCTTGCCGCCGGTGCACGCGGTGCCGGTGTTGTTGTTGGCGGTGCCTGGCCTGTTGGCGATGGTGGGGGCGGCGCCGAACTGGAAGCGCGCCTTCATGGTCGGCTTTGCCTGGGGCTGGGGGTTCTTCGCGGCGGGGCTGTACTGGATCACGCATGCGATCCTGACGGATGTCGCGAATTTCTGGTGGCTGGTGCCGATCGCGGTGCCGGCGCTGGCACTGCCGCTCGCGGCCTTCGTGGCAGGGCCGGCGGCCTTGGCCTGGCGGGTTCGGGCGGGCTGGCCGCGGGTGCTGGTTTTCGCCGGCACATGGGTGCTGTTCGAATTGCTGCGCGGCTGGGCGTTCACCGGCTTCCCGTGGAACCTGATGGGCACGGTCTGGGCCTTCGGCGCCTTGCCGGTGCAGGCGGCGGCCTGGTTGGGGGTGCATGGGTTGTCGCTGGCGACGGTGATCATCGCCGCGACGCCGCTGCTCGGGCGCCGGGCGATGCTGGGCGGGGTGGCCGCGCTGGCCGGCTTTGCCCTGTTCGGACTGGTGCGGCTGTGGCCGGCGGAACCGCCGCCGCGCCCAGTGGGGCTGCTGATCGTGCAGGGCAATGTCGCGCAGGAGGTGAAGTGGCGGGAGGAGCAGCGCATCCCGATCCTGCGCCGCTACGTCGAAGCCACGCGCGACGCGGCACTGGCCGCCCTGCGGGACCTGCCCGAGGACCAGACGCTGGTGGTGATCTGGCCCGAAACCGCGGTGCCCTTCCTCGTCGCCAATGATCGCGATGTGCGGCAGCTCATAGCCGGGGCCCTGCCGCAGCGGGCCATCCTGTTGACCGGATCGGTCCGGGCGGAGTTCGGGCCGGATGGGCGGCCACGACGGGTCTTCAACAGCCTGGTGGCGGTCGACCCGGCCGGGGAGGTGCGTGGGGTGGCGGACAAGAACCACCTCGTCCCCTTCGGGGAATACATGCCGTTGTCTGGATTGCTGCCGATCCGGCTGGTGCAGGGCGGGATGGATTTTACACCTGGGGAGTCCCTGCAACCGATACGCGTGGATCAGGTGCCGGCTTTTGGGACTCTTGTATGTTACGAGGTCATTTTTCCCGCGCAGGTTGTGCCTCGGGACCGCCCGGATTGGCTGGTGAACGTCACGAACGATGCGTGGTTCGGCATTTCGGCCGGCCCCTGGCAGCATTTGGCGGCGGCGCGGCTGCGCGCGGTGGAGGAAGGATTGCCGCTTGCGCGCGCCGCGCAAACCGGGATTTCCGCCGTGTTCGACGCGCGGGGCAGAGAGGTTGCGCGAACCGGCCTCGGTGAGGCCGGGCTGCTCATGGCGCCGTTGCCCGCGCCGCGGGAACCGACCCCATTCGCGCGCTTTGGCTTGCTGATTGCGACGATTCTCGCGGCGGGCGTATGCTCGCTGGGGTGGTGGAAAGGACGCACATAGGTCAGCAATACGTTCACAACGCGACAGTTTCGCCCAATTGATGCGTCTCAATTATTGAGAATAAGAAAAAGAGTTGACAGAAAGTGAAGGGCGGCCTACTGCTGCGACAGGGCGGGGCTGCATTCGCCGCAATCGCGGCGGGAGAAGGTTCATGATTGGCGCAGCAGCGGAGGTGCGAATGTCGAACAATGAGACGGTGGAGCGGGTCGAACGCGAACATCGCGCGAGCCCGATCGACGTCCATGTCGGCACGCGTGTGCGGCTGCGCCGCACCCTTCTTGGCATGAGTCAGGAGAAGCTCGGCGAGGCGCTCGGGCTGACGTTCCAGCAGATTCAGAAATATGAACGCGGCGTGAATCGCATTGGCGCGAGCCGCCTGTTCGATCTCGCGCGCGTGCTCGACGTGCCGATCGGCTTCTTCTTCGACGACATGTCGCCCGAGCTCGGCGGCAACACCGCCACCCGCTCGCGCGCGGCGGCCTTCGGCTTCGCCGAGGGCCAGGAAGGCTTCGAGGACGACACGCTGCATCGCCGCGAAACGCTCGAACTGGTGCGCGCCTATTACCGCATCACCGATGCTTCGGTGCGTAAGCGCGTCTTCGATCTGATCAAGACGCTCTCCCCGACCGACTAACTGCGCCGAGCCTTTGTGTCGCATCGCGGGCTGGGGCGTTCCCCCGGCCCGCGGTGTTGCTATGCTGGGCTCATGACGATCCTGCGTCGGTCGCTGCTCGTCGCCTCTGCCGGAATGGCCGCGCCGGCCCTCGCGCAGGCGCGCACGCGCGTCGGTCAGGTGGCCGCCGCGACAGGCCAGGCGCTGGCGCAGTTCGGCCCCGCGCCTGCGCGTCCGCTCGCGCCGCCCGACCCCGTGCTGATGCTCGACACGCTGTCCACCGGGCCGGCGGCGCGCCTCGCTTGCAGCCTGACCGGCGGCATCCAGCTTCGCCTCGGCGAGAACGCGCTGCTGACGATCGATGAGGCAGTGCTGGGGCGACCGCGCAGCGGCCTCGTGCTGCGCGCGCAGGGCGGGCCGCTGCTGATCGAACGCGAGCCCGTTCCCGGCCAGCCGCCCCTGTCCGTCACCCTGCCCTGGGCGCGCATCGGCGTGCGAGGCACGCGCTTCTTCGCCGGCCCGATCGATGGGGTGAATGCGGTCTTCGTCGCCCGCGGCCGCGTGGCGGTGGAGGCCGGAACCGGCAGCGTCACGCTCGATGCCGGCGATGGCGTGGACATCCCGCCCGGCGGTGGCGAACCGGGTCCCGTGCGTCGCTGGGGTGAGGCGCGCATCGCGCGCGCGATCGCTTCCGTCTCCTGAACCTCAGCCCAGCGGCCGCACCTCGTGCTCGCCCTCGAAGCCGCGCAGCGCGAAGCGGCCGAGCGGTGGCGGCAGCGACGGATCCTCGATGCCCGTCACCAGCGCCCTGCGGCCAAGCTGCTTGCCGAGTTCCTGCAGCCGCGCCGCGATGTTCGCGGCATCGCCGCAGACCGACCAGGTCAGGCGCGACCCACCGAGTTCGCCCGCCAGCACCTCGCCAGCCGCGACGCCGATGCGCGTCGCGCCGAAGCCCAACGCGACAGCTTCGGGACGTGCGCGGAACACTTCGACGAAACCATCGATCGCGCGCGCCGCGGCGAGGGCGCGGGCCGCGTGATCAGGCTGCGCCACCGGTGCGCCGAACACCGCGAGGACGGAATCGCCGATCAGTCGTTCGAGCGTGCCGCCCTCGGCGACGACACAGGCCTCGATCCCGGCGAGATACGCGTTCAGCACCGCGACCAGCGCCTCGGGATTCGCCCGGCGCACCATGGCGGAGAAATCCGCGAGGTCGGTGATGATGATGGCCACGGCCCGGCGTTCGGGACGCAGCCTCTCGGCCTCGGGCATGGCCAGCAGCCGTTCCGCCACCCCCGCCGGCACGCGGCTGGCGAAGCGGGCCAACAGGCGTGCCCGGTCCCGCGCCAGCCGCCGCGCTTCCGCCACGCCCTGCACCAGGCCGCCGGCCAGCGCCCCGGCCGCTGGCAGCAGCGGATCAGCGAGCCACGGGCCGGCCTGCAGCGCCGCCGCTGCCAGCGCCGGGCCGACGACCATGAGGCCCAGCATCACCACCAGCCCCGGCACCGCCCGCCGCGCCATCGCCCCGGCCGCCAGCAGCCCGAAGCCGAACGCAAGCGCCGCTTCAGCGAAGCGCGCCCAGCCGGGCCGAAGCGGCACCCAGCCCTGCGCCAGCTGCCCGGCGGCTTCCGCCTGCAACCGCAGGGAGGGCGTGAAGTCGCCGAACACCGAGGGGCGGAGCGATGCGACCTCCGGCACCGTCACCCCGATCACCGCGACGCGCCCGCCGAGATCCGGCAGGTTGCCGGCCAGCACGCGGGAGGCACCGATCGCGGCCGGTGGGGCGCGTCCCGGATGCAGCCGCAGCATCCCATCGCGCGGCAGCGGCAGCGCCACCCCCGCCAGCACCATGCCCGGCGGCGATCCTGCGGTCAGGAGCAAGGTCGCCGTGCCGGTCGCGCGCAGCACCGCGGCCAGGGCCAGGCTTGGCGCCGGCAGGTCGGGCGCGGCCTCCAGCCGGACCAGC
>NZ_JBYCZL010000038.1:0-44083 GCF_057586215.1 Roseomonas sp. SRI_022 | reverse complement strand
GCCCCCCGACCCGGCCGGCATATTGCCGCCTCCGCCGCCGCCGGTTTCCGAAGCGGCGGCAGCCCCGGCGACGCCGCCCTTCGAGGCGCCGGAGCCACCGCGCGAGGTGCCACCTCCCCGTCTGGCTGAGGCACAGCCGCAGCAGCCGGCAGCCTCTGAGCCGCAGTCCGAAGCGCTGCCCTTGCCGCCTCCGCCACCGCCTCAGCAGCAGCAGCAGCAGGTTGCCGCCGCCCAGCCTACCCCGCCGCCGCGTCCGCCGAGCCGTCCGGCCACCGCGCAAGGGCCGGTGCGCCTGAATGCCGGGGATGGCAGCCAGCCGGATGCTCATCTCGGGTCGTTCGCCCTGGGGGTTGTGGTGCCGCCGGGGGCCGATGCCGGGCACCGCAACATACCGCCCGACTATCCGGCCGAGGCCCGCCGGCGTGGCGAGGAGGGGATCGTCCGGCTCAGTCTGCGCATCGCGCCGGACGGGCAGGTGACGGCGGCGGAGGTGGAGACCTCCTCGGGCTTCCCCGCGCTGGATCGTGCCGCGGTGGAGGCGGCGCGGCGCTGGCGCTTCCGCCCCGCGACGCGGGCGGGGACGCCGGTGGCCGCGACCTTGCCGACGGCGGTGCATTTCCGGCTGTCGGATGGGCGCGGGCGATGAGGCTTGCCGCGTTGCCGCGGCACGCCATAACGAAACGGAAACCCGGGGGTGAGGCATGGTGAAGCTCGACGTCATCACGACGCGTGGGGGCGATGGCGGGGAGACCTCGCTCGGCGATGGGCGGCGCGTGCGCAAGGATGCGCTGCGGGTCGAGGCCTTCGGCACGGTGGATGAGGCGAATGCCGTGCTCGGCCTGGTGCGGTTGCATGTGGGCGCCGATGCGGTCGCCGATGCGATGCTCTCGCGCATCCAGAATGAGTTGTTCGATGTCGGTGCCGATCTCTGCGTGCCGGGGGAGGCCGGGGCGCGGCTGCGGGTGTCCGACACGCAATCGCTGCGGCTCGAGGCCGAGATCGCGGAGATGAACGCCGCGCTGACGCCGCTGCGGTCCTTCGTGCTGCCGGCGGGTTGCGCGGGGGCGGCGCATGCGCATCTGGCGCGCACCGTGGTGCGACGGGCCGAACGCCTGGTGGTGGCGCTGGCGGCGGCGGAGGAGGTGAACGCCGCGGTGATCCGCTACCTCAACCGCTTGTCGGACCATCTGTTCGTGCTGTCGCGCCACCTGAACGCGGCCGCCGGTGGCGACGTGCTCTGGGTCCCTGGAGCGACGCGGTAAAGAACCGCGGTCCAGGGGGCCGTTGCCCCCTGGTGGGGTGGTCTGGAGGGGCAAAGCCCCTCCAGCAACGTCAGAACGTCCCGCGCAGCCCGGCCACCGCCGTCCGCCCCGGAATCACGAACCCATTCGCCGGCTCGTACCGCGTGTTGCCGAGGTTGCGGAATTCCACGAACCCCGCGAGCTGCTCAAGGATCGGCACCGTCGCGGTCAGGTTGAACACCGTGCCCGCGTCGTTCTTGCCGGCCGTGGTGATGGAGGTGCCATCGTCGTTGTACCGCGCGAAGGCGCCTTCCGGCGATTGGCCCGTGTAGAGGATCTCCGGCACCACCACGATGCGCTGGTTGCGCGGGCCGTCCCACGGAGTGGGGGCGGAGAAGCGCATGGTCAGGCTGGCGATGTTGCGTGGCCGGCGCGGCAGCGGCTGGTCGTTAGTGGTGTCGCGCGCTTCCTGCACGGTCCAGGCGCCGGTCAGGGAGAACCAATCCGTCGGGCGCAGCGTGATGGCGAACTCGCCGCCGCGGATGCGTGCGCTGTCCACGTTGATCAGCGTGGTGAAGGACTGGTCGTAATTGATCAGGTTGCTGATGCGGCTGTCGAAATACAGCGCGGAGATGGTTGCCCAGGACCCGATATCGGTCTCGATGCCCGCTTCCCAGGCGATGCCGTCCTCCGGGCGAAGGTTCGGGTTGCCCTGGAAGAACCCGGTGATCGTGCCAAAGCGCTGGAACAGCGAGGGCGCCTTGAAGGATGTGCCGCCGGCCGCGCGCAGGCGGGAGGAGATCTCGGGCAGCGCGAGCACCGCGCCGAGGCGCCAACTGGTGAAGCCGTCGAAACCTTCCGGCCCGTCGTAGCGGAGGCCCGCGGTCAGATCGAGCCGGTCGAACAGCCGCCCCTGGATCGAGGCGTAGCCCGCCCCGGACCGCTGCGACGCATCGACGGTGGTGCGGAAGAAGGCGGAGCCATTGGCGCTGTCCGCCGTCTCGCGTTCCCACTGGCCGCCGAACAGCATGACGACATCGGTCAGCACGCCGGCATCGGGGAAGCGCAGCGTGTTGTCCCAGGAGAAGGCCTGGCGGCTCGCGCGGTACTGGTCGTCGGCCGAGCCGAAGGGGTTCCCCGGATCGGGCAGGTTGGTGTAGCGCCGCCGGTTGGTGCTGCCCGAGAGGGTGAAGCCCGTGGTCCATGCGCCGCCGAACAGGTCGGTCGCGCTGCGGACGTAGCCGAACCAGGACTGGTCCTGCCCGGTGTAGTTCGGGTCGTCATTGGGCACGTCGTCGAGGCCGACGGTGTTCTCGCGCCCACGGACCAGTCCTTCGATGCGAGTGCGGCCGAAGACCTCGCCGGGGGTGGTCTCGCCCAGAGTCAGGCCCAGCCGGGCGGTGACGATGGCCGAGCGCAGCCCGTCGAGTTCCCCGCCGTTCTGGTAGAAGCGCGGCGCCATGGCGTTGGACCCGCGCGTGGACAGGCCCTGGCCGGTAACCTGGTAATCCACCGCACCGACCGTCCCGCCCATGCCGGCGAAGCCGCGCACGGTGTTGTTGGACCCGCCGGCGGCTTCGAAATAGGGCGCTGCGACGCGGTCGGCGGGTGCGGAGCGGGTGATGAGGTTCACCACGCCGCCGATCGCCGCGGAGCCATAGAGCGAGGAGACCGGCCCGCGCACGACCTCGATGCGTTCGATGTCGCCGAGGAGTTCATTGCCGAAGTTGAAGGCGCCGTTGGGTTCCGATGGATCGTTCACCGGCACGCCGTTCATCAGCACCAGCACCTGCCGCGAATTGGCGCCGCGGGCGAAGCCGGAGGCCTGCTGGCCGAGGCCGCCCGCCTGCAGCAGGCGGAAGCCCGGCACGGCCGCCAGCGCATCGGCCAGGGTGACGTAACCGTTCTCCTGGATGGTCTGGCGGTCGATGACAGTGACCGGGGCGGGGATGCGGTCCCGCGGCGTGGGGATGCGCGTGGCAGTGACGACCATGTCGGGCACGGCCGGGGTGGTGGAGACCTCCTGCGCCCAGGCGGGGGCGAAGGGGGTGAGGGCGATCAGGGCGAGGATCCGGTGTTTCATCCGGGGGTCCCTCCGTTGCACGGTCCGCGTTTCGCCCTGGTGCCGTGTTGGCACCGGGGCGGGCTTGCGTCGTGCTCGCATGACGGAGGCGCGCGCCGGATGGAACGCAGCCTGGGTCCGTTGCGCCGGTGCTCCCCGCCCGGCACGCGCGAGACAACTCTGCGCCGGCCGGTCTCCTGGCTCACGACGGGGCGGGGAGGGTGTCCCGCCGCCGGTCCCGCCTTCTCGCACCCGGAGGGGCACAATGGCGCGTGGGACCGGTCTCGTCGCCTACAGTTGCGGGGGCAGCCGCGCTTGGGCAGTGAGGATCACCGCATCGCGCGTTCCCGTTTCAGCCCTTCCGGGCCACCGGCGCATGGCGCGGAACCTAGGCCGCGCCGCCGCGTCGCGTCCAGCGGCCCATTGCATGCGCCGCTGGAGTCTTTGCCTGGCCTCAGGCGCCGGCGCCGGCCTTCGCCGGCTTGGCTTCGCGCCCCGCACTGTTGCGTTGGGGACGGCGGTTGGTCTGGGCGCGGTCGCGCTTTGCGCTCCTGGCCCGATACGTGGCATCGGGCCGAGCGGTCAGCGCCGACGCATCCGCGGTCTCAATAAATATAATGCAATGCCTCGAGGCCGAACCACATCAGGGCTCCGAGCACCGCGGTGGCGAACAGGTTGCCCAGCAGGGTCAGGCCCATGCCGATGCCGACCACCTTGCTGTCGTTCTCCACCACGCCGAGCGCCATGACGATGGTCCCGAAGGCCGGTGGGCCGTTGGTGCCCGGCCCGGGCAGGATCAGCATCAGCGCCGCATAGGCGGTCAGCCAGCCGACCACCTTGTCGGCGGTGGGGCCGGTGAAGGTCCCCGGGCGCGGGCGCACCCAGCGTTCGATCTTGGCGATGGCGCGGGAGACGCGGGTGGTCGAACCCGGCGCCAGCCGCAACAGGTCCGTGCGCTTGAGCGACTGGCGCGCGATGAAGCCCGGCAGCTTCGGCTTGCGGAAGCCAAGGCCCATCTGGACGCCGAGGATCAGCATCGGCGTACCGAAGACGGATGCCATGCCGGGCAGCAGGCCGGGCAGGCAGAGCATCAGGATCAGCAGGCCGAAGGCGCGGTCGCCGAAGGCCTCGGCCATCTCGCCAAGGGTGATCCGCTCGCCGCTGCATTGCGCGGCCACTTCGGCCACAAGCCGGGATATCGGCGCGCCGGGATGGGCCGCGGCCAGCCCGACTTCCACGCCATGCTCGGTCAGGAGAGCTTGTTCGTGATGTGAATCCACGCGTGATCGCATCCCTGTCGGCCGGTTCGCCAGGTCATGCCCGGCCGGCGGGGTTGGGTAGCACAGCGGGTAGGGCGACCGAAATGCCCGCACGCATGTCATTTCAGCAACCGCGCCGTCAGGCGCGGTCGCCGATGGGGCGCCGGTTGCGGCGACGCCCCGCCGCTCGCTTCAGCGGCCCTGAAACGCCGGCCTGCGCTTTTCCATGAAGGCGCGGCGGCCTTCCTGATAGTCGGCGCTGTCGAAGCAGGCTGACATGGCGGCATTGATCGCGGCCATGTCGCGATCGGCACGGTCCTGCAGCACGGCCTGCACCGTCCGCTTGTTGGCGTAGAGCGACAGCGGCGCATTGACGGCAAGCGTCGCGGTCAGCTTCGCCACCTCATCGGCCAGCGCATCGGCGGCGACGACCTTGTTGATCAGCCCGACGCGCTGGGCTTCCTGTGCGTCGAAACGTTCGCCCGTCATCAGGATCATGTGGGCATGCGCGGGGCCGACCAGGTCCACCAAGTGCCGCACCATGTCGAAGCCATAGGCGATGCCGAGCTTCGCCGCGGGGATGCCGAACTGGCTGCCTTCCGCTGCGATGCGGATGTCGCAGGACATGGCGATGCCAAGCCCGCCGCCCATGCAGAAGCCGCGGATCTCGGCGATCACAGGCTTGGGGAAGGAAGCGAGCTTCAACCGCCCCCCCGCCGTCTGCTTGCTGTATTCGCGCTGTGCGTCGGCATCGGACCGCAGCTTGTCGAACTGGCTGATGTCGGCGCCGGACACGAAGGCCTTGTCCCCCGCGCCGGTCAGCACGATGCAGCGCACCGATGCGTCGGCCTCGAAGATGTCCAGCGCCTCGCCCATGCCGGCCCACATCGTGACCGACATGGCGTTGCGCTTCTCGGGCTGGTTGAAGGTGATGCGCCCGACGCCGTCCTTGATCTCGGCGAGGATCTTCCCGTCAGCGAACTCCATCGCGCTCAGGCCTCGCCGATCACGCCGAGGCCGCGCAGGCGGGCCACGTCGTCGTCGCTGTAGCCGTGTTCCCGCAGGATCTCGGCGGAATGCTCGCCGAGCCGCGGCGGGATGCGGCGCACCTCGCTCTCATGCCCTTCGATGTTGATGGCGGTGGAGACGAGGTTCGTTTCCCCGCGCCCCGGGATGGTGATGGGCATGGCCATGCGCAGATGCTGCACCTGCGGGTCTGCGAAGACCTGGTCCACCTTGTTGATCGGCCCGCAGGGAATGCCGATCCGCTCCAGCAGGTCGATCCAATGTTCGGATGGCTTCTGCTTGAACACGTCGGTGATCGCCGCGTTCAGGCGCGCGCGGTCGGCGCTGCGGCCCTTGGCGGTCTTCCATTCCTCGACCTCGAGCCATTCGGGATGGCCGACGGCCTCGGCGAACTGCGCCCACATCTTGGGCGAGGAGGCGGCGATGTTCACCGGCTTGTCGGCGGTCTCGAAGGCACCCATCGGGATGTTCACGGGGTGGTCATTGCCGGCCTGGCCCGGCACTTCCCCGTCCATCAGGTAGCGCGCCGCCTGCAGGTCCAGCATGAAGACCATGGATTCCAGCAGGGAGGTGTGCACCCAGCGCCCCTTGCCGGTCTTCTGGCGATCCCACAGCGCCATCATCACCGCCAGCGCAAGCAGGTTGCCCGCGGTGAGGTCGACGAAGGGAATGCCTGCGCGCATTGGCCCGCGGCCCTTCTCGCCGGTGATCGTCATCATGCCGCCCATGCCCTGGGCGATCTGATCGACGCCGGCGCGCTCGGAATACGGCCCGGTCTGGCCGAAGCCCGAGATCGACGCATAGACGAGGCGCGGATTCACCGCCCGCACCTGCTCCGGCCCGATGCCGAGGCGGTGCTTCACCCGCACGCGCATGTTCTCGACCAGCACGTCCGCGGTCTTGGCCAGTTCGAAGAAGGCTTTCTTGCCCTCCTCGGTCTTCAGGTCGAGCGCGATCGACCGCTTGTTGCGGTGCAGGTTCTGGAAGTCATAGCCATCCCGCGATCCGCCGAGGCCGTCATTGAAGGACGGTGGCTCGACGCGGATCACCTCGGCCCCCCAATCCGCCAGGTGACGCACGCAGGTCGGGCCGGCACGCGCCAGCGTCAGGTCCAGCACGCGGATGCCGGCGAGCGGCAGCGTCGCCTCCTGCGCGAGCTTCGGGTCGATGTGGCTTTCCGGCATGCTTCGTCCTCCGTCCCGCCAAGACTAGGGCGGGGCGGCGGAGGTGCCTAGGGCAGGGGGCCAGCGCTACCGGATGCTGGCGAAGATCTGCTCCTCGACCTCGATCTGCGCGCGTTCCAGCGCCCGGAAGTCGCTGCGCAGCACGAGGGAGCGCACCTGGCCGGCCTCGACGACCGGCAGGTGGCGGAAGCCGCCGTCATGCATCAGGTGCAGCGCATCGATGGCGCGGTCGCGCGGACCCAGTGCCTCGACCTTCGGCGTCATCACCTCCCCCAACGTCGTCACCGCGGCGTCGCGGCCCTCGGCCAGCATGCGGCAGATCGCGTCGCGGCCTGTGAAGATGCCCAGCAAATGGCCCTGCGCATCGGTCACAAGCACCGCGGTGGCTTGGACCTCCCGCATGCGGGTGCAGGCCAGTTGCACCGTGGCTTCAGGAAGCAGGCACACGACATCGCGATGCGGCGCGACACTGATCAGCGGGCGATCCTTCATGGGCTGAAGCTCCTGCGTGGCTTCCGGGGGGCGGCACGCGGCGCGGGCAGGGGCTGCGGCGGCCGTGCCAGGGCACCACTATAGCGCGCGGGCCGGGCAGCGGTTGAGGATTTCATGACCGCGCCGCTCCCCGGGGTCGCGGAGGCCGCGTCTTGCGTGGCAGTCTCCGGGCCATCGGGAAGCAGGAGGAGCGCGAGATGATCCGCATCGCTGGAATGACCCGCCGTCATGGCCTGATCGCTGCCGGCGCGACCCTGCTCGCGGCACCCGCCCTTGCCCAGGCGCGACCGGTCGTCGTCGCCAGCAAGATCGACACCGAGGGCGGGCTGCTCGGCCAGATGATCGCGCTGCTGCTGGAAGCCGGTGGCATGCGCGTCGAGAACCGTGTGCCGCTCGGCCCGACGCGCATCGTGCGCACGGCGATCCTGGCCGGCGAGATCGACATCTATCCGGAATACACCGGCAACGGCGCCTTCTTCTTCCAGATGGAGGCCGACCCGGCCTGGAAGGATGCCCGCGCGGGGTATGAGAAGGTCCGCGAACTGGACGCGCAGCGCAACGACATCGCCTGGCTGCAGCCGGCGCCGGCGAACAACACATGGGCGATCGCGGTGCGCGCCGATCTCGCGCGCTCGGCGAACCTGCGCACGCTTGAGAACCTCGGGCCGCACATCGCCGCGGGGCGGCCCTTCAAGCTGGCCGCGTCGGCGGAATTCGTCGAAAGCCCCGCCGCCCTTCCGGCCTTCCAGCAGGCCTATGGATTCACCCTGCCGTCGGATCGCCTGCTGGTGCTGCCCGGCGGAGACACGGCGGTGACGATGCGCGCCGCCGCGCAGCAGCTGAACGGCGTGAACGCGGCGATGGTCTATGGCACCGATGGCGGCATCGCCGCGCTTGATCTCGTCGTGCTCGAGGACACCAAGGGCGTGCAGCCGGTCTACAACCCAGCGCCGACCATTCGCGGTGCCGTGCTGCGCGCCAATCCGCGCATCGAGGAGTTGCTCGCCCCGGCTTTCCGCACGCTGGAACTGACGGTGCTGCAGAGCCTGAACGCGCGCATCGCGGTGGAGGGACGGCCGGCGCGGGAGGTCGCGCGCGCGCATCTCGCCGCTGCGGGGCTGCTCCGCTGACACCGGCGCACCGCGCGGGACCGATCGAGGCGGCAGTGCTGCTGTTCGCCGTGCTGGCGCCGGTGTTGCTCGGTCTGGCGGTGCTGGCACCGAACCGCATCGTGCCGCCACGGGTGATCGCGCCGGGCGAGGCGCAGGCCCTGGGCTTCCTGGTGCCGGCGGCGCTGGCTGCCCTGGCGGCGGCGGTGCTGCCGGGCCGCGTGGCGGTGCTGGCCTGCGCCGTCGCGCTGTGCGGGTTGCTCGGCGCGCTCGGCGATGTCGCGACGCGGTTGGCCGGGTCCTCAGCGGCGGCGCGGCTCGGTCCCGCGGCCGGAGCCTGGATCTCGATCGGCGCGTTGCTGCTGGCGGCGCGGCTCGCTCTCGGCCGGGCGGCGATCGGCGCGGCGGGGCGGGCGGCTGTGGCCGCGGCCATCGTCGCGGCATTGGGCGCGATGCTGACGCTGGGGCTGCTCGACGATGTCGGCCTGATACGGGAGGCTGCGTCGCGCGGGGCGGAACTGCGCATCGCCTTGTACGGACATCTGCAACTCGTGGCGGCGGCGCTGCTGCCCGCGCTGGCGGTCGGTGCGGCCTGCGGCGCCATCGCCTTCGCAGCACCGCGCGCGGGGGCCGCCGTGATCGGTGTGCTGGCGGCCTTGCAGGTGATCCCCGCCATGGCGCTGTTCGCGCTGCTGATCGAACCGCTCGCCGCCCTGGGCCGCGCCGTGCCGCTGCTGCGGGAGGCCGGGCTGCGCGGCATCGGCGCAGCGCCGGCGGTGCTCGGCGTGTTCCTCTATCTGCTGCTGCCCGTCGCGGCGGCGATGCGCGCCGCACTCGGCGCGGCACCGGCGGCGGCGGTGGACGCGGCGCGCGGCCTCGGCTTCACGCCGGGGCAGGTGCTGTGGCGGGTACGGCTGCCGCTGGGTGCGCCGGTGGTCCTGGGCGGGCTGCGCGTCGCGGCGGTGCAGGCGGTGGGGCTGGTCACGCTCGGCGCGCTGGTCGGCGCGGGCGGCTTCGGCGTGCTGATGTTCCAGGGCCTCGGGCAATTCGCGCCAGACCTGATCCTGTTGGGCGCGCTGCCCGTCGCGGCCCTGGCGCTGGTGCTGGATGCCGTGCTGCGCGCGCTGGAGGACGGGCTGTCGTCGCACGGTGCGGAGGCGGCCGCGTGATCCGGTTCGAGGGCGTGCGCAAATCCTTCAGCGCCACCCAGGCGCTTGATGGGCTCGACCTGGTGGTGCCGGAAGGCGCCTTCGCGGTGTTGCTCGGCGGGTCGGGCGCCGGAAAATCCACTGCGCTGCGGATGGTCAACCGGCTGGTCGATCCCGATGCGGGCCGCGTGCTGCTGCGCGGGCGCGACGTGGCATCGGAAGCCGCGCCGGCGCTGCGGCGGCGCATTGGCTATGTCATCCAGGGTATCGGGCTGTTCCCGCATTGGAGTGTCGCGCGCAACATCGGCGCGGTGCCGCGGCTGCTCGGCTGGCCGGCGGTGCGCATCGCGGCGCGGGTCGAGGAATTGCTGGCGCTGCTGCGCCTCGATCCGGCCGCCTATCGCGACCGCCTGCCGTCGGAACTCTCGGGCGGCCAGGCGCAGCGTGTCGGCGTGGCGCGCGCGCTTGCCGCCGATCCCGATATCCTGCTGATGGACGAACCCTTCGGCGCGCTCGACGCCGTGACGCGGCAGGCGCTGCAACAGGAGATGGCGCGGCTGCATGCGGCGACCGGCAAGACGATCCTGCTGGTGACGCACGACGTGGAGGAGGCGTTCAGCCTCGCCACGCGCATCGCCGTCATGGCGGATGGGCGGCTGCTGCAGGAAGGCGCGCCGCGGGAATTGCTCGACGCACCGGCCGATCCGCGCGTGCGCGACCTGCTGGATGGCGGCGCGATCGGGATGCGACGGCTGGCGCTGGTGGCGGCCGCCGCGCTCGCCGGGCCGTCGGATGAAGCGCCGGCGTCACTGCCGCGCATCCCCGCCACGGCGACGGGGCGCGAGGCGCTGGAGGCGATGCTCGCGGCGCGGGCCGAGGCGGCGCTGCTGGTGGATGCGGCCGGCGCCCCATCCGGCGTGGTCGCCCTGCGTGACCTGCTGCGGGCATGAGGCTCGGGCCGCTGCTGCCGGCCGCGTTGTTCGCCGCTGCGCTGCTGGTGCTGCCGCTGTCGGCGCCGGTCTTCGCAGCGCTGTTCCCAGATGTCGCGGAGCCGCTCTACCGCCGCGAGTCATTCCTTGCGCTGGCGCTCAGCCATGGCGCGCTGGTGGTGGCCTCGCTGCTGCCGGCGGCGGCGATCGGCATCGGCCTGGGCATCGCCGCGACGCAGCCCGGCGCGCGGGAGGTGCGCGAGGTCGCGGACGCGCTGGTCGGTTTCGCCCAGGCCGTGCCGCCGGTCGCGGTGATCGCCATCGCTGTGCCGGCGGTTGGTTTCGGCGCGGCGCCGGCGCTGATCGCCCTGGTCTGCTACGCCACGCTGCCGGTGCTGCGGGCGACGACGGGGGCGCTCGCCACAGTGCCTGCGGAGGTGCTGGATGCGGCGCGCGGGGCGGGGATGACGCCGCGCCAGGTGCTGATGCAGGTGGAACTGCCGCTGGCCGCCCCGCCGATCCTCGCCGGGCTGCGCGTCGCCGCGGTGCTGGCGGTGGCGACGGCGGCGGTTGCGGCGGTGGCCGGCGCGACCTGCCTCGGCACGCCGATCATCGCCGGGCTGGTCAATGGCAATCCGGCCTGGGTGGTGCAGGGGGCGCTGCTCACCGGGCTGATGGCCTTCGCGGTGGATGGGCTGCTTGCGGCCCTGGCGCCGCTGGGTCAGCCCGGCCCGGTTTCCATCGGCAGGGATGAGTCGCGTCCCCATTCATCCAGGCTGCCGTCATAGACCGCGAGGTCGGACCAGCCCGCCCGCAGCAGGTTGAAGGCAAGGTTCGAGGCGGCGATGCCGCCGCCGCAATAGGCGATGACGCGGTCACCCTTCGCAATGCCGGCCCGCTCGGCCAGGGCCGCGATGGCCTCGGGGGCGAGGGTGCCGTCGGCGAGCAGCGGCGCGGGCAGGTTGCGCGTCCCTGTGATCCGCCCGGGGCGGTGATAAGGCAGCCCGCCAGTGCCTTCGTGTTGTTCGGCGGACAGGGCGTTGACCACGGTGATTCCGGGCGAGCCGAGGGCGGCGAGCACCTCCGCGCGATCGGCGATTGTCGCTGTGCGCGGCCGCGCCGTGAATGGCCGCGGTGCAGGCGCCGGGGCCGGCGCAAGCCCGCTCTCCACCGGCAGCCCCGCCGCCTTCCAGGCCGCCAGCCCGCCTTCCAGCACCCGCACATGGTCGAAGCCGAGCCAGCGCAGCGTCCAGAAGGTCCGCGTCGCCCAGTTGCCGCCGACGCGGTCGTAGAGGACCACGCGGCTGTCCTCCCCCACGCCATGGGCGCCGAAGGCGGCGGCTGCGGCGTCGGGCGACGGCAGTGCGAAGCGGTAGGGCTTCGTCCGGTCCCACAGCCAGTCCAGCGCGTCGAGGTGCACCGAACCGGGAATGCGCGACTTCTCGAAGGACGCCCGCGCGCTGTCTGACAGCATGGTGGACATGTCCGGTGAGGGGCGCTGGAAGACGCTGCCGTCCAGCACCACCAGGCCCGGCGTGCCGAGTTCCGCCGCCAGCGCGGCCGGGGTGATCGTCAACATCACTCGGGCTGGAAGTTCGCGATGCGGAGAAGTTCGGCGTTGCGCGCCACGTCCTCGACGATGAAGCGTTCGAGCTGCGGCACCGTCTCGGCGACCGGCTCGAAGCCAAGGCCGGTCAGGCGTTCGACAACCGCGGGCTCGCGCATCGCCTCGACGATCACGGCATTCATGCGGTCCACGATCTCCCGCGGCGTCGCGCGCGCCGCCCAGACGCCATACCAGGAATAGAACTCGAAGCCCGGCAGGCCGGATTCCGCCATGGTCGGCAGGTCGGGCGCGAGCGCCGTTCGCTGCGCCGTCGCGATGCCGAGGCCACGCAACTGTCCGCCGCGGATCATCGGCAGCGTGGCCAGCACCGGGTCGAACATCAGCTGCGCGTTGCCGGCCGCAACATCGGTCAGCGCCGGGGCGGATCCGCGATAGCCAACGATCTCGATATTCGCGCCGGTCATGCGGTTGAACTCGATCGACCCCAGATGCCCCGCGGCGCCGAGCGAGGAGGTGGCGAAGGTCCATTTCGCTGGCTCGGCCTTCGCCGCTTCCACGACCTGCGGGATCGTCGTCTGCGGCAGGCGCGGGTTCATCACCAGCACCAGCGGCCCGCGCGCGGTGCGCGCCACCGGGATGAAGTCCGTCACCGGATCATAAGGCGCGTTGCGCATCACATGCCGCGCCATGGGATGAATCGAGGCGGAGCCCATGATGGTGTAGCCATCGGCCGGCGATTGCAGCACCGCCTGGCTGCCGACCGCGCCATTCGCGCCGGGGCGGTTCTCCACCACCACGGTGACGCCGAGCTTCTCCTGCAGCTTCTGCGCCGCGAGCCGCGCCATCGCATCCGTCGCGGCACCCGGCGTGTAGGGCACGACCATGCGGATGGTGCGGTTCGGCCAGGCGCCCTGCGCGACGGCCGGTCGCGCCAGCGCCAGGCCGGCCGCGCCGGTGAGCAGGATCCTGCGGTGCATCGTCAAATCTCCAGGGCTCATCGGCGCCAGCATGCGCACCAACCGGGCGTGCGGCCAACCGCTGCACGTGCGAAAAACGGGCATGGAGAAGGTCGATCTCGCCCTGTGTCTCGCCGTGGATTCGTCTTCCTCCGTGGACTACGACGAGTTCGGCCTCATGCTCGGCGGCTATGCGGCCGCACTCCGCGACGACTCGGTGCAGGCCGCGATCACCGCCGGACCGCGCGGGGCGGTGGCGATCTGCATGATGCAATGGTCAGGGCGCGGGGCGCAGGCGGTCGCCGTGCCCTGGACCCGGCTGGACAGCCCGATGGCGGCCGCGGCCCTCGCCGAGGCGGTGGACAATGCGCCGCGCCTGGTCCCGCCTGGTGCCACCGCGCTGGGGGAGGGGATGGCCGCCGGCCTCGCCCTGCTCGGCGCTGTGCCGGCGGAGGCGAGCCGGCTGGTGATGGATGTCTCGGGCGATGGCCGGCACAACCAGGGACGCCCGCCGGGGCCGGTGCGCGACATCGGCGTGGCCGCCGGGGTCACGATCAACGCGTTGGCCGTGCTGAACGAGGAGCCGGACCTGCTCGACCACTACCGGGCGGAGGTGATCGGTGGGCCGGGGTCCTTCGCGATGCACACGCCCGACTATGCCGCCTTCGCCGAGGCGATCCGCGAGAAGCTGCTGCGGGAGATCGGCGGCGCCGCGATCGCGTGAGCGCGCCCCTTGCCTTTGCCCGCCGCGCATGGCTTTCTGGGCCCTGCATCAAGAGTTGGGCCGGCGCCCAACGCCAACCTGCCTTCCCGGGCAAGGTGGCGCCTCCGAAAGGGGGGATGCGGCCGCTCCGGCAACCAAACGGGAAGCGTCGCCGCGTCAGGTCCGGTCCAGCCATGTGGAGGATCCGATGCTGGACGCGACGCCTGCCCCTGACCTCGATCTACTGCTCGCCCCGGGCGACCAGGCGGAATTCGTTGCCCTGTGTGCCTGGACGACGCGGCTTGGCCGCATCGAGACCTCCTGGCTCTATGTCGTGCTGCACCAGGGCCATGGGCCGTGGACCCATGCCTATCGGGTGGTGCCGGACCGCCGGCCGGGGCATCTCGCGGTGTTCCTCGAACGCGCCGAACCGGGCGACCGCCGGGCTGCGCTGAAGGACTGGCTGCGGGGCCGGGCCGAGGCGGCCGATGGCCGGCGCGCTGCGGACTGACCCTGCCAGCCATGCGCCGGCCCGGGTTGCGCGTGCAGTGCGAGGCGGGGCAGAACCATTGCCATCCCTTCGTCGGAACGGCGACTCCATGCTCCTTCTCATTCCCGGCCCCGTGCAGACCCGGCCCGAGGTCAAGGCGGCCATGGCCCAGGACATCGCCCCCTGGGACCGCGATTTCCAGCGCGTCTATGCCCGCATCCGGGAACGGATCGTCGGCGTGGCCGGCGGCACGCCGGGCGTCCATGCGACCCTGCCGATCCAGGGTGCCGGGCATTTCGTGACCGAGGCCGCGATCCGGACCTTCGTCGCGCCGGGCGCCAAGGTGCTGATCCCGATGAACGGCGCCTATGCCCAGCGCATGGCGCGGCTGGCGCGGGAGGCCGGGCGGATCGTCGTCGAATTGCCGCTGCCCGACACGCGCGGCGCGACGGCTGCCGACATCATGCCTGTGCTGGACGCCGACCCTGCCATCGGCACCGTGGCCATGGTCTACAACGAGACCGGGTCCGGCATCGTCAACGATGCTGAGGGCATCGGTCGCGCGCTGCACGCGGCCGGCAAGCGGCTGATCCTCGATGCCGTCTCGGCCTTCGGCGCGTTGCCCTTCCCGCTGGCCGGCCATCCCGAATGCGACGTGCTGGTCTTTACCTCGGGCAAGTGCCTGGAAGGCATGCCGGGCATCGGCTTCGCCGTGGCGCGCATCGACCGCGCCGAGGCCTGCGCGGGCAATGCCGGGTCCTGGTCGTTCGACCTGTCCGACGTGCTGGCGCATGCGAAGCGGTCGGGCTGGGGGTCCATCCGCTTCACCCCGCCGGTCCAGGCGATCGCCGCCTTCGACGTGGCGCTCGACCTGTATGAGGCCGAGGGCGGCCAGGCGGCGCGGCTCGCGCGTTATCAGGCCAATGTGGGCATCCTGTATGACGGCGTGGCCGCGCTTGGCCTCACGCCCTATCTGGCGCGCGAGCATCAGGGGCCGGTGATCGTGACGATCCACCAGCCCGCCGATCCGCGCTTCGACCTGCAGGTCTTCGTCGAGGCGCTGAAGCGCCGGGGCGTGCTGATCAGCAATTTCTACAACACCAAGGCGCCGACGATGCGCATCGGCGCCATCGGCGCGATCACGCCGGACGACATGCGCCGGGCGGTCGGCGCGATCGGCGCCGCGCTGGACGACGTGCTGCAAAAAGCGGCGTAGAGCGAAGTCGGGGAGGGCCGGGGCCCTCCACCTATTCCGGCCGGATATTCGCCGTCTGCACCACGCGCCGCCAGCGCTCGATCTCGGCACGCTGGAAGGCGCTGTAGTCGGCCGGGCTGTTGGCGACCACGCTGAAGCCGATCTGTTCCAGCCGCTGCACGCTCTCGGGATGCTTCAGCGCCGCGGTCGCCTCGGCGTTGAGCCGTGCCAGGACCGGCGCGGGCACGCCGGCCGGCGCCATCACCGCCTGCCAGGATGTCACCTCGAAATCCGCGATGCCGCCTTCGATGGCGGTCGGCACTTCCGGGAGGATCGGGTGGCGCTGGCGCGACGTCACGGCAATGGCCTTGAGCCGCCCGCCCTGAATGTGCCCCGCGACGGTGCCGAGGTTCTGGAAGGACAACTGCACATTGCCCGCGATCAGGTCGGTCGCCGCCGCCGCGCCGCCGCCATAGGGCACATGCGTTGGGTCGGTCCCCGTCACCTGCTTGAACAATTCCATCGTCAGGTGATCCGAGGACCCGACGCCCGAGGTGGAATAGGACGTGCGCCCCACGTTCGCCTTCAGCCAGGCGACCAGCTCCGCCATGGTCGAGACCGGCACGCGCTGCGGGTTCACCACCAGCACGTTGGGTGTCGTGACGGCGAGCGTGATCGGCGCGAAATCCCGCACCGGGTCGTAGCCGAGGTTCGGGCGCAGCGCGGCGTTGATGGCGAAGACGCCGATCGACCCGACCAGCAGCGTGTGCCCGTCCGGCGTGGCGCGGGCGACGGCGCGGGCGGCGACCTCTCCATTGGCGCCGGGGCGGTTTTCCGCCACCACGGGCTGGCCGACCGTCAGCGCCATGCGCTGGGCGATGACCCGCGCCACGATGTCGGACGGGCCGCCGGCGACGAAGGGAACCAGGATGCTGACGGGTCGGTTCGGCCAGTTGTCCTGGGCCTGGGCGGTGCCCACCAGGGCCGCCGCCGAACCGGCAGCAAGCAACGAGCGGCGATGGATCATCTTGGTTCCTCCGGCATGTTGCCCGGAGTTTATGGCCATCCCGGCCCTGCGCGAAGCCCGGCGCGGCCCTTGCCAGCCTGCGGCACTCCCCGTAAGCGCGGCGGATTACGACTTGAGGGGGGATGAAGGCATGGCGACCGACCTCGACATCGCGCGCGCCGCGACGCTGAAGCCGATCCGTGAGATCGCCGCAAAGGCCGGCATCCCGGACGATGCGCTGGAGCCCTACGGCAAGTACAAGGCGAAGATCGGCCTCGACTTCATCGCCGCCCAGAGGGACCGCCCCGACGGCGCGCTGGTCCTGGTCACCGGCATCAGTCCGACCCCTGCCGGCGAGGGCAAGACGACCACAACTGTCGGGCTGGGCGACGCGCTGAACGCCATCGGCACGCGGACGATGATCGCGCTGCGCGAACCCTCGCTCGGCCCCTGCTTCGGGGTGAAGGGGGGTGCCACTGGCGGCGGCTATGCGCAGGTGCTGCCGATGGAGGACATCAACCTCCACTTCACCGGCGACTTCCACGCCATCACCAGCGCCAACAACCTGCTGGCGGCGATGGTCGACAACGACCTGTACTGGGGCAACGGGTCGGGCCTCGACGCGCGGCGCATCACCTGGCGGCGTGGGCTCGACATGAACGACCGGGCGCTGCGCTCGATCGTCTCGTCGCTCGGGGGCGTGGCGAACGGCTTCCCGCGCGAGGACGGCTTCGACATCACCGTCGCCTCCGAGGTCATGGCGGTGTTCTGCCTGGCGCGCGACCTCGGTGATTTGCAGAAGCGGCTGGGGCGCATGGTTGTCGGCCAGCGGCGCGACGGGTCCTTGGTGACGGCGAAGGACGTCAGGGCCGATGGCGCCATGGCCGTGCTGCTGCGCGACGCCTTCGCCCCCAACCTGGTGCAGACCATCGAGGGTTCTCCCGCGCTGGTGCATGGCGGGCCCTTCGCGAACATCGCCCATGGCTGCAATTCGGTGATGGCGACGCGGCTCGCGATGAAGCTCGCCGATGTGGTGGTGACGGAAGCCGGCTTCGGCGCCGACCTCGGCGCCGAGAAGTTCCTCGACATCAAGTGCCGCCAGGCGGGGCTGTCGCCCGCCGCCTGCGTCGTCGTTGCGACGGTGCGCGCGCTGAAGATGCATGGTGGCGTGGCGAAGGGCGATCTGGGGCGCGAGGATGTCGCGGCGGTCCGCCGCGGCGTCGTCAATCTCAGCCGCCATGTCGAGAATGTCGGCAAGTTCGGCATCCCCGTCGTGGTCGGGCTCAACCGCTTCACCTCCGACACCGATGCCGAGATCGCCGCCGTGCAGGACGCGATGCGCGCGCTCGGCACCGAGGCGATCCTGTGCACCCATTGGGGCGATGGCGCGCAGGGCGCGGTGCAGCTCGCCCATGCCGTGAAGCGGCTGATCGATGGCGGTACCGCATCCTTCGCACCGCTCTACACCGACCATGTTTCGCTCACCGGCAAGATCGAGACGATCGCGCGCGAGATCTACCGCGCGGCCTCGGTCGCCATTCCCGCCCCGGTGGCGGCGAAGCTGAAGCGGTTCGAGGAGGACGGCTTCCGCGACCTGCCGGTCTGCATCGCCAAGACGCAGTATTCCTTCAGCGCCGATCCGACGAAGCTCGGCGCGCCGGAAGGCCATGTGCTGCCGGTGCGGGAGGTGCGGCTGTCAGCCGGTGCGGGCTTCGTGGTGGCGATCTGTGGCGACGTGATGACAATGCCGGGCCTGCCGCGCGTGCCGGCGGCCGAGACCATCCGGCTTGATGCCGCAGGGCGGATCGAAGGGCTGTTCTGACGCGGCGCGGTTAGCGCCGCGCCTCCTGCACCCCATCGCGGATGAAGGCCGCGAGCGCGCGGGCCAAGCAGTCGTTCAGCTTGTCGATCTCGGCGGTGCGGCGGTCGCGCGGGGTGCGCTCGACATCCACCGTGCCGGTCTCGGCCCAGGCACGCATGATGTCGAAGCGGGAGAAGAACCCCGCATGCCCCGCCCCCGCCAGCACACGCAGCGCGTCGCGATACGGATCGACATCCACATTGGCGCGCAGGAAGCGGCTGAACTGCATGCCCATCAGCACCGCGTCGATGCCCCGGGCATGCAGGCGATCGAGACCCTGGCCGATGGCCGCCGCCATGTCGTCGATCGGCAGGCTGCGCAGCGCCTCGGTGGTGCCGGCCTGCCAGATCACCAGGTCGATCGGGCCGGCGCGCATCGCCTCGTGGATCTGCTGCCACTGGTCGGCCGCCGTGCTGCCGCGGGCGCCGCGCACCTCGAAGCGCAACTCCAGATCGGGCCGCCTTTCGCGCAGCAGGGCTTCGAGCCGCGCCGGCCAGGCCGCCGCCGGGCTGCTGGCGCCCGGGCCGGTCACCGAGGCTGAGCCGACCGCGAGGATGCTGAGCCGGCCGGTGGAGAGGCCCGTGGCGGTGGCGCGCAGCGGCGAGGATTGCAGCCATTCATCGGGCGCACCGCATCCCGGCCCCTCCGCCGCCGCCGCCGGCAGCGAGAGGATCAGGCAGATCGCCAGGGCGAGGATGCCGCGCATCTCACCTAACCGTTATCGGGCGCGGCGGGTGCCGGCAAGCCCGATGTTGCGGGGCGGCGCCCGCCCCGCTTCTCCGACCCATACCAGGCGGTCAGCATGGCGAGGCCGACCAGCGCCACCGCGCCCCCGATATTGACCGCGGCCTGCATGGCCGGGCCGTCCGCTTCCTCCAGCGCGACGCGGCCGAGGAAGGACAGCGCGATGCCCGCGCAGAACACCGGCAGCGATTGCTGGCCCATCAGGATCAACGGCCGCGCCGGCCGGCTGCGCAGCCAGGCCGCGTCCTTCGGCAGCAGGTGGGCGATCAGGTAGGTCATGGCGAGGATCGTCAGCAGCCGTGCGGGGTGCAGCGATGCCTTGTCGATCGCCGCGAGATAGGGCGCGAAGGCCGGCAGCCGCGCCTCGGTGAATTCCCACTGGAAGTAGATGAGCACCGTCATGACGGCGCCGGCCACGAGCATCAGCGCGCACAGCACCCCGGCCCAGCGCCGCCACGGAACGCTGAGAGCATGCCCGCCCGGCGGCCGGTAGGCCAGGGCGCAGCCGATGAAGAACAGCAACTGCCAGGCGAGCGGATTGAAGAACCAGTCCTCCCCGCGCCAGGACGGCAGGGTGATGTCGAACACCCGCGCCACCGCCCATAGCCCCGCCGAGGCTGCCAGCATCAGCCATGGCCACCGCAGCAGCGGCATGGCGAGGGCGAACATCGCCAGCACCGTGATGTAGAGCGGCAGGATGTTCAGGAAGGAGGGCTGGTAGCGCAGCAGCAGCGCCTCCAGCAGCGCGCGATAGGGGTCGGAGGCGAATGGGTCGAGATGCAGCTCGTCGAGATAGGCCGCGGAATCAAGCCGGGCGGCCGAAAGCCCCACCTGCGCCGTGAAGACGACGAGCAGGAAGATGTGCGCGACATACAGCGTGAAGACCCGCCCCATGACGCGGGATGCACCGAAGAACCAGCCCTGGCGATCCATGGTCGCGCCGTAGGCGAGCCCGGCGGCATAGCCGGCCAGGAGCACGAAGGCTTCGGTCGCATCGGCGAGGGTGTAGTTGCGCGGCGTGACATAGCCGAGCCAGTTGCCGGGCGTGTGGTTCACGAAAATCGCCCACAGCGCGAAGCCTCGGACGAAATCAACCCGAAGGTCCCGGTCCAGTCGCACAAGCGCAGCCATGGATACGATGAACACCTTGCAGGGCCACACCGCAAGGGAGGCGGTGTTAAAGTCCGCGTGCGACGGCCTCGACGTCCCGCGCGGCGGTGCAACCCGGATGGCGCGTCAGCAGGGCGGCCTGGTGGCGGATTGCGTCGCGGACCTTGTTGTCCCGGCGCACCACGCCGGCGAGCGGCACGTCGCGCTTCAGGAAGGTCGCCGCCGCATGGGCCAGCGCCGCATGGGTCCGCATCCCGGCCGCGGCGTCGGTCGCAAGGTTGACGACGATGCGCGCATCCCCGCCCGGCCGGTCCCGCCCATGCAGCTTCAGCACGGCATAGGCGTCGGTCAGGCTGGTCGGTTCCTCGGTGGCGAGCACCAGCAGCGTATCGGCGGCCGCGGCGATCCGGCGCTGCGGCGCCTCCAGCCCCGCCCCGAGATCCACCACCACCCGGTCCCAGCGCGAGGCCATGCGCGGCAGCATCGCCAGCACCGCGCCGATGGCCGCCGCATCGAGCATCGCCAGCGCCCCCGATCCCGACCGCCCGGCCAGGATGTCGAAGCCGGCGGGATGGGCGATCGCCGCATCCTCTGCCGCCACCGCCCCGGCGATCACGGCGGACAGGTCGCGCGCCGGCTGGAAGCCGAGCTGCACATCGACATTCGCGAGGCCGAGATCGGCATCGACCAGCAGCACGCGCAACCCCTGTCGCGCCAGCGCCTGGGACAGGGTGATGGCGAACCAGGTCTTGCCGACCCCCCCTTTGCCCGAGGCGACGGCCAGGATGCGGCCCGCCCCTGGCGCCGGGCCTGCCAAGGCTTGGATCATCATGCGGCCTCCCCGGCCGTGTGAAGGTCACCGCGGCGTGGTGCGGCGGATAGCCGCGCCGCCAGCCTTGCAGGCGAGAGCGTTTCGAGGCCATCCACGACTTCGGGGCTGGTGCCGCCTTCGGTCAGCAGCAGCGGCCCGGCCTCGGCCGCGGCGAGCACCGCGCCGAGCCGCCGCGCGGCATCGAGGCGCGTCGGCACCAGGTGCCGCGCCCCGAGTGCCGCGAAGGCGCGGGCGAGGTCGGCGGCCTCGCCGGCATCGAGCCCGGCCGGGAGCACGAGCACCAGATCGGCCTGCGCCGCGCTGGCCAGCGCATGCAGTGCGACGACTTGGCGCGCATCGAAGGGATCGCAGCCGGCGCTGTCCACCAGGGCCGGCTGCCCCGGGGCGCGCCGTGCCAGCGCCTTGCCGAGTGCCGCCGGCGATTGCGCCACCGCGAGCGTCAGCCCCAGCACGCCGGTGAAGGCCGCAAGCTGCGCCGTCGCCCCCGCGCGCTGGCCGTCCGTGGTGGCGACGACCGGTGGGCCACCCGCCAGCACGAAGCGCGCGGCGAGCTTTGCACAGGTCAGCGTCTTCCCCGCCCCCGGCGGGCCGACCAGCATGATCGGCCGATCCCGCCCATCGGGCAGCGACGCGAAACCGAGCGCGCCCGTCAGCGCCTGCTCCAACGGGCCATGCGTCAGCTTCGCGGCGAGCGGTGCGGGCAGGTTGTGGAAGGCGAGCGGGCCCGCCGGGGCGCTTGGCGCCTGGGACGCCGGCGGGATCAGCAAGGGTTCCTCGGCTTCGAGCGCGGCAGTCACCTCGACGCCCTGCGCGGTGCGGCGGGTGGACAGGATCACGGCATCGGCGCCGAGCTCCTCACGCAGCAACGCCATCGCCTCCGGCATACGGGGGGCGCGGTAGGTTTTCAGCCGCATGGGCGGGCCAGCGCGGTCGAAGGGGGCTTTGCCCCCTCCGAGCCTCCCCCACCAAAGGCCAGGGGGCCTTTGGAATGCCGGGACTTGGTGCCGGGCGCCGGGCTCACAGCGTGCCAACAGTGCGGATGCGGGCGCGCGGGTGGATCTCGGTGTGCGCCAACACCATGGTCGCCGGGCGGAAGCGTTCGACGATCGCGCGGACGTGCGGGCGGATCGGTGCGGAGCAGATCAGTGCCGGCTGTTCCCCCGCCGCCGTCGCCGCATCGAAAGTGGCGCGCAGCTTTTCCATGAACTCCGACAGCCGCGACGGCGCCATGGCCAATTGGCGCTCCTCCGGAGGGCCGATCAGCGCCTCGGTGAAGGCGACCTCCCAATCCGCCGAGAGCGTGATCATCGGCACATGGCCCTGCGGGCCGCGCGCCGCGTCGGACAATTGCCGCGCCAGCCGGGCGCGCACGATGGCGAGGATGCCCGGCACGGACCGTGCACCCGCCGCATGCGCCTCCTGGATGCCCTCCAGGATGGTCGGCAGGTCGCGGATCGAAACGCGCTCGGCCAGCAGCGCCTGCAGCACGCGCTGGATGCCGCCGATGCCGATCTGCGCCGGCACCAGGTCGGCCACCAGCTTGCGGTGCTCGGCGGGCAATTCATCGATCAGCTTCTGCGTCTCGGCGAAAGACAGCAGCTCGGCCATGTTCTCCCGCACCAACTCGGTCAGATGCGTGGCGACGACGCCCGCCGCATCGACGACGGTGCAGTTGCGCGCCAGCGCTTCCTCCCGCCGCGCTTCCTCGATCCAGATGGCGGGCAGGCCGAAGGTCGGTTCCTGGCAGCGCTCGCCCGGCAGGTTCGGCACCGATCCCGTCGGGTCGATCGCCAGCAGCAGCGGCGGACGCAGCCGGCCGCGCCCCGCCTCGATCTCCTTCACCCGGATGGCATAGGTGTCGGGGGCCAGCGACAGATTGTCCTGGATGCGGACGGAAGGCAGCACGAAGCCCATCTCCTGCGCGATGGTGCGGCGCAGGCCCTTGATCTGTTCGGTCAGGCGGGGCGCGTCGCCGGCGGCGAGCGACAACAGCCCATAGCCGAGTTCGAGCCGCAGCAGATCGATGCGCAGCGTCTCGGCGATGGGCGGTTCGGCGGCGGCGGCCGGGGCATCCTGTTCGGCCGGCGGCGCCAGCGCGCGGCGATGCGTCGCCCAGGCCGCCGCACCCGCGCCACCCGCCAAGGCGAGGAAAGGCAGCATCGGCATCCCCGGCAGCAGCGCCATCACCCCGGCCGCGCCGGCGGCAATGACCAGCGGTTTCGGGCCGGCCCCCAACTGGCCGATCACCACCTCATCCGCCGTGCCTTCGGTGCTGCCCTTGGTGACCACGATGCCGGCGGCGACCGAGACCAGCAGGGCGGGGATCTGGCTGACCAGCCCGTCGCCGACGGTCAGGAGCGAGAAGGTCTGCGCGGCCTCGGCGACGGACAGCCCATGCCGCGCGACGCCGATCGCCATGCCGCCGAGCAGGTTGATGAAGGTGATGATCAGCCCGGCGATGGCGTCGCCGCGGACGAATTTCGCGGCACCATCCATCGCGCCGTAGAAGCCGGTCTCTTCCTCCAGTTCCCGGCGCCGCTTGCGCGCGTCCGCTTCATTGATCAGCCCGCCGGACAGGTCGGCATCGATCGCCATCTGCTTGCCGGGCAGCGCATCGAGGCTGAACCGTGCCGCGACCTCCGCGATGCGCCCCGAGCCCTTGGTGATGACCATGAAGTTCACCACCAGCAGGATGGCGAAGACGATCAGCCCGACGACGACATCGCCCCCCATCAGGAAGCCGCCGAAGGCCGAGACGACATGCCCCGCCGCCCCTTCGCCCTCATGCCCATGGGTCAGGATGGTGCGCGTGGTTGCGACGTTCAGCGCAAGGCGCAGCAGCGTGGTTAGCAGCAGCAGCGTGGGGAAGGAGGTGAAGTCGAGCGGCCGGCGCAGGAACAGCGCCACCATCAGCACCAGCACCGACACCGTGATCGAAAGCGCCAGCGACGCATCCAGCAGCACCGTGGGCAGCGGCACCACCAGCACGACCAGCAGCGCCGCGACGCCGAGCGCCAGCGTCATGTCGTTGCCCGGCTGCGCGCGGCGCAGCCAGCCGGGCAGGGCGATCGAACCCACCTGCTACGCGACCGGCATGGGGATGGGCATCTGCCCGGGCACCGGCGGCACCGCCGCCCCTGCAGCGCGGTATTCGTGCAGCTTGTTGCGCAGCGTGCGGATGGAGATGCCGAGCATTTCCGCCGCCCGCGTGCGGTTGCCGAGGCAATGCGACAGCGTCTCCAGGATCAGGTCGCGCTCGACCTCCTCCACCCTGCGCCCGACCAGGGCGGTGACGGCCGGCGCTTGCTTCGGCGTAGGCGCGACCTGCGGTGGCGCGTCGGCGGCGAGCGCCGGCAGGTGTTCCAGCAGGTCGATCGCCTGCGGCCCGATGCTGGCACCTTCGGCGAGCAGCACGGCGCGGTGCAGCGTGTTCTCCAATTCCCGCACATTGCCGGGCCAGGGATGCGCGAGCAGCAGCGCCTCGGCCGCCGGCGCCACGCCCCGCATGGGCAGCCCGTTGGCGCGCGCGTAGCGTTCGGCGAAATGCCGCGCCAGGGGCAGGATGTCGCCCGGCCTCTCGCGCAGAGACGGGATGCGCAGCCGCACCACGGCCAGGCGGAAATACAGGTCCTCGCGGAACCGCCCGCGCGCGACTTCGCCGGTGAGGTCGCGATGCGTGGCCGCGAGGATGCGCACATCCACCTTCACCGGTGCCGAGCCGCCGAGCCGGTCGATCTCGCGTTCCTGGATGGCACGCAGGATTTTGGCCTGCAGGCGCGGGTCCATCTCGCCGATCTCGTCGAGCAGCAGCGTGCCGCCTTCGGCCTGCTCGAACTTGCCCTTGCGCGCGGCAATGGCGCCGGAGAACGCGCCCTTCTCATGCCCGAACAGTTCGGATTCCAGCAGAGCCTCGGGCAGCGCGGCGCAGTTCAGCGCGACGAAGGGGCCGCGCGCGCGGCGGGATGCGGCGTGGATGTGGCGTGCCAGCACCTCCTTGCCCGTGCCGCTTTCGCCGGTGATCAGCACGGAGGCCTCGGCGCGCGCGATCTGTTCCGCGCGGGCCAGCAGCGCGTCCATCGCCGGGTCGCGCACCACCGGGCGTTCGGCATCGCCCGCCACCGCCTGGAGCATTGCCGCGATCAGGTCGGGATCGGGCGGCAAGGGCAGGTATTCCTTCGCCCCGGCACGGATCGCGCGCACCGCGCCATCGGCATCGTCCGGCCGGCCGCAGGCGACCACCGGGCAGGCGAAGCGTTCCGCCGCCATCTGTCCGATCAGCCAGCCGACATCATGCATCACGTCGCACAGCACGAGGTCCGCGCCCTCGCCACGCAACCGTGCGAGACCGGCGGCTGCCCCTTCAGCGACGGAAAGCCGCGCACCACGCGCCGCAGCGATCCGCGCCGCGATGCCGAGTTCCGCTTCGAGCGAGCCGATGATGAGGATGCGCGCCATGGTCAGACGCCCCGGTCCGACTTCACGATCTCGGTCATCGTCACGCCGAGCCGGTTGTCATCGACCATCACCACCTCCCCGCGCGCGACGAGGCGGTTGTTGACGTAGATGTCCACCGCTTCGCCAAGCTTGCGGTCCAGTTCCACCACCGCGCCGCGCCCGAGCTTGAGCAGTTGCGACACCTGCATCGTCGCGCGCCCCAGCACCGCACTGATCTGCACAGGGATGTCGTAGACCGCTTCCAGTTCCCGCGCGGGGGCGGAAGCCGCCTGGCGTGCTTCCTCGGAGGCTGCGGATACGGGTTCGAAGCCGGCTGATCCCGACATGGTCTACTCCTTCGGCCCGAGGCCGGCTGATTCGAGAAGCTGGCGGATCGCCTGGCGCCGCGCTGCCAGGTCCAAGCCCGCGCCGCCGCTGCGCCAGACCGCCCGCGCATCGCCCGGCGGCAGGGTGGCATCCTCCTCGACCGTGATGGCGCTGGAACCAAGCAGCGCGCGCACCGCATCGCCGAAGCCCGGGGCTACCCGCAGCCTCGCCTCCGGCGAGGCCTCCAGCATCGGTGCGACGCGCCGCGCGAAGGCGGCGGCGAGCGGCGCGCCGCTCGCCGCCGCCAGCCCCGGCAAGGCGGCATCGAGCACGGACAGCACAAGCCGCGCGAGGTCCTGCACCGCGGTCCCGGCCGTCTCGCGTGCCGCGTCCTGGCCCTGTCGCAACGCCTCTACGGCGATCTCCGCGATGCGCGCGGCAGCCACCTCCTGCATCTCCGCGGCACGGCGCAGCCCTTCCGCGAGGCCATCCTCCCAGCCCCCGCGCCGAGCCTCGGCGAGCAGCGGTTCGATCGGTGGCGCTGCCGGTGGTGGCGCCGCCGCTGCCTCGCGACGCGCGGCATCGAGCGCGGCGACCAGCAGCGTCGGCATGAATTGCCGCGACGTGGGCTCGGCGGCGACAGGGGCGAAGGCCTCGCGCATGTCAGTAGACCATCTCCTCCTCGCGGCTGTCCTGCATCTGGATCTGGCCCTGCGCCGCGAGGTCCTTCGCGAGCAGCACCATCGCCGCCTGCGCTTCATCCACGTCGCGCAGCTTGACCGGGCCGAGATTGGCGAGGTCGTCCGTCAGCATCTTCGCCGCGCGCTCGGTCATGTTCTTGAGGAACAGGTCGCGCAGAGTCTCCGACGCGCCCTTGAGCGCGAGGGTGAGCTGTTCCTTCGGCACTGCGCGCATCAACACCTGCACTCCTGTGCCATCCATCCGGCCGAGATCGTCGAAGGTGAACATCAGCCCGCGGATGCGCTCGGCCGCGTCGCGGTTGCGTTCCTCGAGTGCAGCGAGGATGCGCGTCTCGGATTGGCGGTCGAGGTTGTTGAAGATCTCCGCCATCATCTCATGCGCATCGCGCCGCTGCGCGCGGGCGAGGTTCGACATGAACTCGGCCTTGAGCGTGCGCTCGACGCCGTCCAGCGCCTCCTTCTGGACGGTCTCCATGCGCAGCATGCGCATGATGACCTCCATCGAGAATCCTTCGGGCAGCAGCGACAGCACGCGGGCGGCGTGGTCCGCCTTTACCTTGGTCAGCACCACCGCGACGGTCTGCGGGTATTCGTTCTTGAGGTAGTTCGCGAGCACCGCCTCGTTCACGTTGCCCAACTTGTCCCACATGGTGCGCCCGGCGGGGCCGCGGATCTCCTCCATGATCTGGGCGACGCGCTCGCGCGGCAGCGTCTTGAGCAGCATCCGCTCGGTGGTTTCCCAGGACCCGACGAGATTGCCGGTCTGGCCAAGGTTGTCGGCGAATTCGCGGCACAGCTCCTCCACCGCGGCGGCGGGAACAGAACCGAGCGTGGCCATGGCCTGGGAGATGTCGCGGATCTCGTCCTCATGCATCTTGGCGAACAGCCGTGAGGCGTGGTCCTCCCCGATCGCGAGCATGAAGGTGGCTGCCTTCTGGGCGCCGTTCAGAGCCATGCGTCGTTCCTCACGTCGCTTCCGGTGTCATCCAGCGTCGCACCACGCCGAGCGCGTCCTCCGGATGGCGATCCACCAGATCCTGCAGCTTGGTGATGGAGGAGGCGCGCATCTGCCCTTCCACCATCGCCAGCGAGATCATCGCGGCGTCCCCTTCCGTCGCGCCGGTCAGGGCCGCATGCTCGCCGGACTGGCCCGGCAGCGCCGCGGCGCCTGCCGCGCCCGCGACGACCGCCGCGCCGGCATCGCCGGCGATTGCAGGGCGCGCGGCCAGCGTCACCAGCCGCCCCACCGCCGGGCGGCCCACCAGCAGGATCGCGAGCAGCGCGACCAGCGCGAAGATCGCGCTTTCGGCCAGCCGCGCGAGGGTGGTGCTGCTGAAGCTGAGGTCGAACATGCCCGGGCCCGGCGCATCGGGGGCGGGCGGCTCGGCGAAGCGCAGGGACACGACCTGCACGCGGTCGCCGCGCCGTTCGTCATAGCCGACCGCACCTTGAACCAGGGAAGCGATGCGCGCGATCTCCTCGGCCGTGCGCTCGCGAAAGACTGGGGCGCCGCCGGCCGGCGTTTCCCACACGCCATCCACCAGCACGGCGACGGACAGCCGCTTGATCACCGGGTGTTCGCGCACGGTGCTGCGGGTGGTGCGGCCGATCTCGAAGTTGGTCGTTTCCTCCGACCGGTTCTCCTGGGTGGTGGACGCGCCACCATTCGGGTCCGCATTCGGGACGTTGTTCTGCACCGTCGTGGCGCCACCTTCGGACCCGCGCGAGGATTCCTGGCTGCTCTGCTGGCTGCGCGCGACCTGGTTGTCGGGGTCGAAGCGTTCCTCGGTGGTCTGCACCCGGTCGAAATCCATCTCGACCGCCGCCTCGGCCCGCACGCGGCCCGGCCCGAGGGTGCGTTCCAGCATTTCCTCCACCGCGCGGGCGATGCGCAGTTCCTGGGCGTGGCGCATCTCCTCCTGCGAGGTCGCGATGGCCGGGCCGGACAGCGCCTGCCCGCCACGGGCGAGCAGCGCGCCACGGCTGTCCACGATGGAGATGTTCTGCGGCCGCAGCCCCGGCACAGCCGTCGCGACCAGATGCAGCACCGCCTGCACGCCGTCGCGGTCCAGCCGCTGCGCGCCCTGCATGGTCAGCACGACAGAGGCCTGCGCCTCGCCGCGATCGCGCGAGAACGCCTCCCGCCGCGGCAGCACCAGATGCACGCGGGCGCCGCGCACGCCGGCAAGCTGGCGGATCGAGCGCGACAGCTCCCCCTCCAGCGCGCGCAGCCGGTTCACATCCTGCTGGAAAGGCGTCGTGGTCAGGGATTCGCCGCGGTCGAAGATCTCGTAGCCGACCGATCCCCCCTGCGGCAGGCCGTCCCGCGCGAGGGTCAGGCGCAGCCGCGGCACCTGTTCCTCGGGTGCCAGGATGCGCGTGCCGCCGGCTTCGATGCGATAGGGCACGCGCGCACGGTCCAGCGCTGCGACGACCTGGCCGGCATCGCGGGGGTCGAGTTCGCCGTACAGCAGCGCCATGGGCGGCTGGCCCGCGCGCAGCACGAACCAGGCGAGCAGCCCCAGCACCGCCAGTCCGGCGCCACCCAGCAGCGCAAGACGCAGGGTGCCGAGCGCACGCAGTTGCGCGATCAGGCCCGCGCCCATCTCGCCCGCCCCAACCCGGTCACTACCTCGCGCCGCGCCTGCCGCATCCGAAGGCCGCCTCCTGCCGCCTGCGGCAGACTTTGCCGGGGCGTGGTTGCGGCTCGGTTAACGCGGTGGTCGGCTCAACTGGCTGGCAGGATGCTGCGCAGGCTGTCGAAGCCGAGCGAGAGCGTGCCCATGGACAGGTTCAGCCCACCATCGCTGCGTTGCGCCCCGGTCAGCGTGCCGCGCACCGTGTGGGACAGCGCGACCGCCGCGCCGTTCACGTCGCGGCCGGCGACCCGCACACGATAGGCACCGTCGGCCTGCGTCGCACCGGCGCTGTTCCGGCCATCCCAGGTCCAGCCCGTCGCGTCGCTGCCGAGGGTCACGGTCTGGGTGCGCAGCGCGCGTCCGCTCGCATCCAGTACGGCGATGTCGGCGGTGCGGGCGGTGCCGGCGGCGGGCAGGCGGATCTCCGCGCTGCCATTCTGCAGCGCGACCCGGTCCGAGGTCACCTCGATGCGCCGCCCGATCAGCGGCGCGGCGGCGGTCAGCTGCGCCGATTGCTGCAGCGAGATCATCGAGGCCAGGTTCTGGTTCATCGCGATCTGCTGCTCGACCGAGGCGAACTGCACCAGTTGGTTCGTCATCTGGTTGGTGTCGAGTGGATTGGTCGGGTCCTGGTTCTGCAACTGCGTCGTCAGCAGCGTGAGGAAGGTGTTGAGATCGCCGCCGAGCCGCGTGCCGGCGGCGGTCGCGCCCGATGCGCTGGTGGCGGTGGCGGAGGCGATGGAACCGGACATCGGCGTGGTCCTTTTCAGACGGCGAGATCGAGCAGCGAGAGCGGTCGGCGTGGCGGCGGCCCGGCAAGGGAAGGTCCGTCGGCTGCGTTCCCCACGTCGGCTTCAGGTACGCCGCGTGCCATCCGCGAGCGCCCGTCGGGATCGCGGCCCCCGGCGCCGCCCTCCGCCAGCGAGAAGGATAGGCTGCGCCCATCGGCGCCGATGCCGGCCTGGGTCAGCGTGCGGTCGAGTTCGCGCTGGTCGCGCTGAAGCAATGCGAGCGTTTCCGGCCGTTCGGCGAGGACGCGGACCTCGGCGGTGTCACCCTGGCGCTCGACGCTGATCTCAACACGGCCGAGTTCGGCGGGCTCGAGCGTGACGGACAGCCGCGCTGTGCCACCGGCGATCGCGACGGAGACCAGCACGGGTGCGATCTGGCGTGCCGGCGTTGCTGGTGGCGTGATTGCCGCGGGGGCCGCGGCCTCGGGCGTCCGGGCCTCGCGCATGGCAGGGGGCGTGACGGGAACGACGAAGGAGGGCCGCTCCGCGGAAGCGGGAGGCTCCGTGCTCGTTGGAGGGGTTGCGCCGCGCGTCGTGCGAAGTTCCGGCATGGACGCGGCGGCCATGGCATCGGGTGGTGGGGGCGGCGCGGTCATCGCCGGCTGCATGGTCGCCACGGATGCGGCGTCCTTGGCGGTGGAGGCAGCGGCCATGCCGGGCGGCAGCGGTGCCTTTGCACCGGGACGGCGTGGTGCCGACGCGACAGGCCCGGGCTCCGACGCCGTGGGCGGGTTTCGCGGTGTTTCCTGCGGTTGCTGCTCGGGACCGGGAACCTGTGGCCTGGTCGCCAGCGCAGGATGGATACCGCGGGCCGATCCCGTCTCCGCTGGCGAAAGCGCGAGGCTGGGAATGCGGTCCTCGGACGGTGGCGCGACCTTGGGGCTCAGTGCGGGATCCGCGTCCCCATCGACGGCGGCCTCGGGCTCGGCCCTGGTGTCCATCGCGGGATCGGCGGGGTCCGCAGGCGGGCCAGGCACCGGTGCGGATGTGGCGGCTTTGGTTCCAGCCCCGATGACCCCGGTGACCGCCCGCATCGTGGCATCCATGGCTGGGGGGCGGTCCGCTTCCGCGACGCCGGGCTGCACATCACCAGCGCGAAACGGCGCCGGCACCAGCAGCGCGGGCGCGATCGTGGTGGCGATCGCGGGCGAGACCGCGGGATCGAGGCCCGCGACGGCAGCCTCCCGCACCGCGCCGTCGGCCAAGGTGGGCCGGTCGGGGCCGGTCTCGATCCCCGCCATCCCGGCCTGTGCGAGCAGCGCAACGAAGGCGCCCGGCGGACCCGTGATGGCGTCCGTGCCGGGCGGCAGCAGCGTCAGGGTAAGGGGGAGGACGGCGGGGCAATCCATCGACGGCGAGACCTTCCGGCGCATCGGTGCGCCCTCGACCCGCATCGCAAGCCGCGCGCCAGGGTGCAGCGCCGGAATGCCGGGCATGGGCTGCCGCGCACCGGCAGGATCTGCCGCCGGGCGGCAGGCCGCGCCATGCCTCGCCGCCCGCTGCGCTGGCACGAAGGTTGCGCTGTGCCGCCCACACTCGCCCGCTGCGGAGAATGCGATGTCCCTGTTCGGTTCCATGACCACCGCCATCACGGGGCTGAACGCGCAGGCGCGCGCCCTCGGCCATGTGTCGGACAACGTCGCCAACAGCCAGACCGCCGGCTTCAAGCGCACCGACACCAACTTCGTCTCCTACCTGACCGAGAGCACGCAATCGGTGCACCGGCCCGGCTCCGTCGTCGCGCGGCCGGACTACACCAACACCGTGGCTGGCCCCATCGCGCAGTCAGAGAACCCGCTCTCGATGGCCATCTCCGGTCAGGGCTTCTTCTCGGTGTCGCTGCCGACCGGGACGACCAACGGCCAGGTCACCTTCGATGAACGGCAGTTCTACACGCGCGCGGGTGACTTCCAGCTCGATCGCGACGGCTACATGGTGAACGGCGCGGGCTATGTGCTGCAGGGTTGGAGCGCCAATGCCGCCGGCGAGCCCGACCGCACGCAGATCCAGCCGATCCGCATCAGCGAACTGGTCTTCAACCCGATCGCGACCAGCAGCATCGAGTTGTCGGCGAACCTGCCCGCCGGGGGTGCGACCGCCGTCACCACGCCGATCAACGTCTATGATTCGCTCGGCACGCTGCAGGAGATGACGCTGACCTGGACGCCGAACGGGGCGAATACCTGGACGCTCGACATCGCAGCCGCCGGGGCGGGCGGTTCGCTCGGCACCATCGACGTGCAATTCGGCCAGGCCGCGACCCCGGCGGTGGCGGACGGCACGATTGGCGGCTTCGCCAATGCGACCGGCACGCTGGCAGGGGCCGCGGCGGTGCTGGGCGATCCCTCGCTGGTGTCCTTCACCGCGGATTTCGGGCAGGGGCCGCAAATCGTCTCGCTCAACCTCGGCGCCTTCGGCGCGGCGCGCGGCGTCACGCAATATGCCGGGGACGAATACGAACTGCGCAACCTCAGCCAGAACGGCGTGCCGCTCGGCGCCTATTCCTCCGTCGCGATCCGCGAGAATGGCGACGTCGCGATCAACTACGACAACGGCCAGTCGCGCGTGATCGCGCGCGTGCCGATCACCACCTTCAACGCGCCCGACAGGCTCCAGCGCCTCGACGGCCAGGCCTTCATGCGCACCGTGGAGAGCGGTGAGGCGCGCACCACGGATGCGGGGTCGAACGGTGCGGGCCGCCTCGCCACCAGTTCGATCGAAGGTTCCAACGTCGATATCGCCTCGGAATTCTCGAAGCTGATCGTCGCGCAGCGCGCCTACACCGCGAACACCAAGATCGTCACCGCCGCGGACGAGATGCTGCAGGACACCATCAACATGCGTCGCTGAGGTGCCCCTAGGGGACGCCCGCCATGAGCCTCGACACCGCCCTGCTGACCGCGCGATCGGGCCTGCTGCACACGCAGCGCGCGCTCGCGTCCACGGCCAACAACGTCGCGAATGCGGATACCGTTGGCTACACGAGGAAGACCGTCGACGGACGCGCCGAGCAGGGCGCGGGCGTGCGTTCCCTCGCACCCAGCCGCGATGTCGACGAGGCGCTGCTGAGCGAGCTCGACAGCCGTCGTGCTGCCGCGGCTGCCGCTGGGCTGCGCGCCGACCTGCTGGCGGGGATCGAGGCGGTCCATGGCAGACCCGAGGCCGGCGACGGCCTTGGCGACCTGGTCGCCGCCCTGCGCACCGGCTTCGAGGATCTGCGCGCCGACCCCGCGGAAGCCGGCCGCCAGACCGCGCTGGTGCTCGCCGCCGGGGAACTCGCCAGCCGCTTCAACGAGATCTCCGGCGCCATCGGCCAGGCGCGCCAGCAGGCGCACGAGACGGTGGTGTCGGAGGTGGCGACGATCAACGCCGGCCTGCGCGACATCGCCATCCTGACACTGCAGATCCGCGAGCAGATCGCCCTGACCGGCGATGCCGCCGCCCTCGAGGACCAGCGCGACGCGGCGATTTCGGTGCTGTCGGAATCGATCGAGGTGCGGGCGCTGAAGCGCGAGGATGGCGGCATTGTCCTTGTCGCCCGCAACGGCATCGTGCTGCCGCTCGACGAGGACCGGGATGCCTTCTCGACCGCCGATGCGTCGATCGGCGCCGCGACCTATCACGGCGCGGGCGGCACCATCCCCGGCGTGATGCTGGGCGGGACGGACGTGACGGCGAGCCTGCTCGGCGGCCGGCTCGCCGAGGCGATCGCGCTGCGCGACCAGACGCTGCCGCGCTATCAGGCCGAAGCGGACCTCGCCGCCGCCAACCTCGCCGCGCGCTTCGATGCCCAGGGGCTGACGCTGTTCACCGATGCAGCGGGCGCGGTGCCGGACACCGCCCAACCCTATGCCGGCAGCACCATGCTGGGCTTCGCCGGCACCGTCCGCGTGAGCGCCGCCGTCTCGCTGGACCCGGCATTGCTGCGCGACGGCACCCATGCGGTGAGTGCGAGTGCGACCGGCGCGTCGGCCTTCACACCGAACCCGGCCGGCGGCCCGGCGGCCTTCGTTGGCATGATCGATCGCGTGCTCGATTTCACCTTCGGGACGCAGGCGCAATCGGGCGTGGCCTGGGCCGCGATCGCGACCGGCGGGCTCGGCCCCGACGGGACGCTGTCGAGCCCCTTCGGCGCGCCCGGCACGATCGAGGGCTATGCCAGCCTCGTCACTGCCACCCAGACCGCCGACAGCGCCTCGGCCAAGGCGGCGATGGCCAGTGCAAGAACGATGGTCGATGGGCTCGAGACACGCTTCGCGCGGCGCTCGGGCGTGGACGTGGATCAGGAGATGGCCGGGATGGTGACGCTGCAGAACGCCTATGCCGCCAATGCGCGCGTGCTTTCGACCGTGCAGGCGATGTGGGACACGCTGCTCGGCGCGGTGCGCTGAGCCATGGCCGGGATCGCATCCGTCTCCCGCCTCGATGCTGGCGCGCAGGCGCTGCGCCTCAGGCTCGACACGCTGACGCGCCAGGTCTCGGACGGGCGCAAGGGGCCGGGTTATGGCGACATCGCGCCGGATGCGCGCCGCGCCATCGACCTGCGCGCCGACATGGCGCGGCGGGAGACCTGGCAGGGCACGATCGACCGAACGCTGGCGCGGACCTCGGTCGTGCAGGGCGCACTCGGCCGCCTGACGGACATCGCGACGAAGTTCTACCAACAATCCATCAAGATAGACGGCACCAGTGGGGAGATGATTTCCGCTGTCGCCGCGCAGGCCCGCGCCGCGCTGGCCGAAGTCGGGGCGCTGCTGAACGAGCGCTATGCCGGCGAATACGTCTTCGGCGGCACCGACAGCGAGAACCCGCCGATCCCCGATGCGCAAGGCCTGGCGAATTCCGGCATGGCGACCGACATCGCGGCGGCGGTGGCATCGCTCGCGTCCGGCAATGTCGCGACGGTCGCGGCGGCGACGCTGGCCGCGGCATCCTCCGATGCGGCGGGCACGACGCCGTTCTCCGCCTTCCTGTCGGATCCCGCCGCGGGGTTGGTGGAACCGCGGCGATCCGTGCCGGCGGCAGAGGGTGAGCGGGTGGATTGCGGCATCCTTGCCAACCGCAACGCCGCGGCGACCAGTGAGGGCGAGACGACCGGCTCCTGGGCGCGCGACCTGCTGCGGGGCCTTGCGACGCTCGCGGCGCTGGACCCGGCGCAGGTGCCGCTCGGCACCGATTTCACCGGCCTGGTCGCGACGGTGCGCGACGGGCTCCGCAGCGCAGTCGATGCGCTGGGGGAGGAACGCGGGGCGCTCGGCGCGACGGAGGAGAGGCTGGAAGCGATCTCCCGCCGGCATGGCGACATCACGGTGACGCTGACCGCGCAGCTCGCGTCGATCGAGGAGGTGGACATGGCCGAGACGATCAGCCGGCTCGACGCCACCAGGACGCAGCTGGAGGCCTCTTATCGGGCGATCGCGATGGTCTCCGGCCTGTCACTGACGCGGTTCCTCGCGTAGCGACCTGTCCGAAAGGGCGGCAGCGCGTCCCTGCAACGCCGAGGATCGGCCAACGGGAGCGCCGGAGGACGGCGACCGAGCGATCCTGGTCCGACAGTGCCGGCGCATGGCCAGACGCCTTATCGCGAGACTTCATCCGCAAGTTGCACTCCCGCGGTGCGCGTCTGGGCGCTGAAATCGACGGACTGCACCCCGAATGCCGCAGGGCTGCCGGCGGCGGCTTCCATAAAGGCGGCGTACCCGTGCTCGCCCTGGATCCGCTCCATCAGGCGCTGGCAGTCGGCCCGGCCCGGCTTGGCCGACAGCGTGGACATGCAGCGCTCCACGAAACGTGCTTCCGCCTCCGGCCCGTATTCCAGGCTCGGGCTGGCGACCGCGATGCCGAACTGGACCTGGGCGAGGAGGACGGCGAGGCCCAGGCCGACAGCGTGGTGGCGGCGTCGCGCGTGCATGGCGCTGCCGGATGCGGGGACGGCTCTTGCGAACATGGTGTGACCTCCGCGAAGCATGGGGTGGAGACGGTGGCGCCGGGCACCGCGATGGATGCATGTCCGAACGTCGGGACGGAGCATGGCCTCGTGCCGTCTCACGCCGGTGTCGCGCGGTCCGGAATCGGGTTTCGTGGGCGACATCCATGTTTCGTGTGTTTCGGGGCGCCGGTGTCAGCCATCGCGGCGGGATTCAGTCGGGGTTAACGCCTCGCGGCGTAGTCTGTCTTCGACACCGCAAGACGCGGCGCGCAACCCGGCCCCCGACCCGTCGGACATGCGGGGGCCACCGGATCCAGGGGAAGACCCCGATGTCGCTCAATTCCGTCAACACCAATGCCGGCGCGATGGTCGCGCTGCAATCACTCAACCGCACGAATGAGGCTCTGAACGTCACGCAGAAGCGCATCTCCACCGGCTATCGCGTCAACGACGCGAAGGATGATGGTGCGGCCTTCGCGGTGGCGCAGTCCGTGCGTGCCGACGTCGCTGGCCTGTCCGCGGCGAATGAACAGCTCGGCGGCGTGAAGGGCATTCTCGACACCGCGCTGTCGGGCCTCAACAAGGTCTCCGAGACCATGGTGAAGGTGCGCGAGACGCTGGTGCGCCTGGCCGACGACACACTGAACACCAACCAGCGCGCGCAGTATGAGGCGCAGTACACCGCGCTGCAGACGCAGATCACCAACTTCATCGACGACGCCACCTATAATGGCCGCACGCTGCTTTCGACCACGGCGCCGGCGGGTGGCGACATCGCGACGACGCGCAATGAATCCGGCACCACCTACACGCTGACGGCGGTGGATGGCGCCGGCACGCTGATCGTCGCAGCCGCGCCGGCCGATGCGGCGGCGGCGCAGGCGGCACTCGCCTCGGGCGGCGATTTCGAGACGGTGCAAACCGCGATTAGCGATGCGCTGAACACCTTCGGGTCCGATGCGCGCTACATCGACAATCAGATGGCCTACAACAAGGACAAGGCCGATGCGCTGGAATCCGGCCTCGGCGCGCTGATCGATGCCGATCTCGCGAAGGAGTCCGCGCGGCTGCAGTCGCTGCAGATCCGCCAGCAACTGGGCACCCAGGCGTTGTCCATCGCGAACCAGGCACCGCAGACCCTGCTGAGCCTGTTCCGCTGACCCCGGCGGCGGCCCCTGTTTCGACGGGGGCCGCGCCCTTTCCATTCCGGCCGGGAGGACAGGATGTCCACGCTTGTGCTTGAACTGCGGCAAGGCGACCTGATGGTCGTCAACGGCGCGCCGATCCGCTTCCGCAATCGCGCGCGCATCGAACTCACCGCCAAGGCGCGGTTTCTCTTCGGCAAGCAGTTGATGACGCCCGAGACGGCGTCCAGCCCCGCGCGCCGCATCTATTTCGCCCTGCAGACCGCCTATATCGGCGACGACGATGAACGCGAGGCGGGGCTGTCCATCGCGCGGCGGCTGATCGGCGATTTCCAGGCCGCGACCACCTCGACGCTGGCGCGCGACCTGCTTGACCGCGCCTTGGCCGCGGCCGAGGCGGATGAATGCTACCAGGCGCTGAAGCTGGTGCGGCGGGTGATGCGGCATGAGGAGGTCGTGCTCGGCATCGCCCCCGCCACCGGCGGCGTGACGGAGGACTGAGCCAAGATGACGCTTGCCGACATCGTCCGCGCCTATGGCGCCGCGCGCGCCGCACGCGACCCGCGCGAGCAGGAGGCGGATGTGATCCGCCGCGTCATCTTCGGCCTGCGCGCCGCGCTGGAGGATGACGGGCCGGCGCGGATGCGCGCGGTGGCCGATAACCGCCGCCTGTGGCTGGCCATGGAGACGGCGCTGCTGGACCCGTCCAATCAGCTGCCGCCGCCGATGCGCGCCGGCCTCGTCTCGCTGGGCCGCGCCGTGCAGCGGGAGATGGACGGGACCGAACCCGACATCGCCTTCCTGATCGAGGTGAATGAGCAGGTCGCCAGCGGTCTGGTCGGCGGCGGCTGAACCGTCCGCATCAGCCCGGCGTGCTCTCCGGTTCCGGTGCGGTCGCGGTCATCGGCCGCACGCCAACCGGCACGGGCGCGTCCGAGATCGCCGCCGCGCGATAGGCCGCAATGGCGCGCGGGGAGGGGATTGTGTTCGCGACCTCCCCGCCCGTATCGCGGAATTCCAGCACCACCATCCCCAGGCTGCCATCCAGGCGCAGCCGCGGATTGGGCGTGGCCGGCGCCGCGACCGCGGGCAGCCCCGGCGCCGGCATGTCCTGCGCCACGCCGCGCGGCATGGCGCGGCTGGATTCGGCGGTCGATACGGCACGCAGGACGAGATCGGTCGGCATGGCACCTTGCTCCGCGTCCATATTGCGAGATCTATCCTGAAAGCTTGGTAAACGCGGCCCGGCGGCTTTGACGCGCGGCGGCGTGGCGGCGAACCTGCCACCGACCGTGACCGCATCCTTCCCGCTGACCAAAGCCCATCTCCGCACGCTGCTGCTGTGCCTGCTGGCCGGTGGGTCGCTGACCGCCCTCGGCCTGCCGCTCGGTTGGATGGTGGGTGCCCTGGCCGCGACCGCCTATCTTGCCGTGCGCCGCGCGGCGGCGGTTCCGGTGCTGCTGCGCCCGGGCGGGCTGGCGGTGCTTGGCCTCGCCCTGGGGCAGGGCTTCACCACCCCGGTGCTGGACGCGGTGCTGGGCGCGATGCCGGCGATGCTGGCGGGCGCGCTGGTCACGCTGCTGGCCGGGCTTGCGGTCGCGCCGCTCTACCGCCGCCTCGCCCGGTGCGACGGGCGTACGGCCTACTTCGCTTCCATCCCGGGCGGAGTGGTGGCGATGGCGATGCTCGCGGCGCGGGCCGGTGCGGCGGTGCCGGCGGTGACGCTGGCGCAGTCGCTGCGCATGGCGGTGGTGGTGGTTGCCTATCCGGCGCTGACGGCGCTGCTCGCGGCGCCGGGCGGGGCCTCGGCCTTCGATGCAGCGGTGCCGCCGGCCCATTGGGGCGGGCTCGCGCTGCTGCTCGCCGCCGCGGCGGTGGTGGCCTGGCTGGGCGAGCGGATCGGCCTGCCCAATGGGGCGATGTTCGCGCCCTGCCTGCTGGCCATGGGGCTATCGGCCGGTGGCGTGCTGCCATCCTCCGTGCCGCGCTGGCTGGTGGACGCGGCACAGCTCGCCATGGGGGCGAGCATCGGCATGCATCTGGGGCAGGAGCGGCTTGGCGGCGCACCACGGCGCCTGGTGCTGGCCGCGCTCGCGGTCGCCGCCCTGGTCTCGCTGCTTCTGGTTGCCGCCGGGCTTGGCCTTGGCTGGCTGGCCGGGCTGCCTGTCGCGGCGGTGGTGCTGGGCATGGCGCCGGGCGGCATGCCGGAGATGGTGGTGACGGCGCAGGCGCTCCATCTCGCGGTGCCGCTGGTGCTCGGCTTCCACCTGGTGCGGATGGTGCTGTGCAACCTGCTGGTCGGGCCGCTGTGGCGGGCGGCGGCCGCAACCGGGATGCTGCGCTGACCCGCCAGATCTACGAATCGTAGGAGACCAGCGCCTCGAACGCCGTGTCGATCCGCTTGCGGCCCTGCAGGAAGGTCAGCTCGATCAGCGCGGCGGCGCAGGGCACCTCGGCGCCGGCCTGGCGCAGCAGGTTGATGCCCGCCGCCATGGTGCCGCCCGTCGCCAGCAGGTCGTCGAGCAGCACGACCCGCTGCCCCTTCTGCACCGCATCGGCCTGCATCTCGATCCGGTCGGTGCCGTATTCCAGCGCATAATTCAGCCCGATGGTCAGCCCGGGAAGCTTGCGCGGCTTGCGCAGCATGATGAAGCCGAGCCCGAGCTCAAGCGCGAGCGGTGCGGCGACCAGGAAGCCGCGGCTTTCGATCCCGGCGAGAAGGTCCGGCTTGTGCGGACGGATCATCGCAGCGAGCCGCGCCATGGCCGCCTTCCAGGCCGGGCCGTGCCGCAGCAGCGTCGAGATGTCGTAGAACAGGATGCCGGGCTTCGGGAAATCCGGGATGCCGCGGATATGGGATTTCAGGTCGAGGGTTTCGCTCGTCACGTCGTGGTCGCCGATTCTGCTTGGGGGAGATTCTGGGGCGGAGATTGGCGGATGGGCCTTGGCGCTGTCCATCGACGGTGCCGGGGCTTGGCGGCGCGGCCGGAAGGCGGCAAGTGCAGGCCATGTCGCGCAACCTGATCGCCACGCTCGCCGGCATTGGCGGCTTCATCGCCTATGTCGTGGTCGTGTTGCTGGTCGCGGACCATGTCCGCAGCCTGCACTGGGCCATTGAATTCCTGTTCTTCGCCGCTGCCGGCATCCTCTGGGTGTGGCCAGCCAAATGGCTCATCGCCTGGGCGGTCCGGGGTGGGCGCGGGGCTTGATCCGGCCCGGAAGCGAAGAGCCCTCCTGGTCGCTCGTGGGGCTCCTGCGCGCCGGTTTGGTTCTCGTCGCGGAGGTGGAGGCGCTGCTGTGGGCGGCGTACTGAACAACCCTCACGCATCGGCGTAGTCTACCACTTCGGAAGGCTTCAGAAGCCGGACCACGCCGCGCGCGGCCTGCTCGATCCTGGGGCCGAAATCGCTCTGATTCAGGGCTTTTGCGCTGGCGACCAAGCGAAAGTTCGCGTTCAGGCCGCCTTCTCGCCAAACGATCCTCACCTTCGCCCGTAGCCCGCGCGTTAGCGCCAGGAGGTGAAATGCCGAGCCGGCGAAGCCGCTGATCACCTCCGCTTCTGACACGGCGGCCAATTGCTCCTCGACTGTGTGATTTTCAGGCCGGAGGATCTCCCATCCGCGCTGCCGGAGGACCACCTCTACTTCGCTCTCATTTTCGACCCGCACAATGCGAGCCGGCGATGCCGGATTGATTCCCGCGCGAGAAAGCCACACCCGGCGCCCTGCGATCGGCGCGGAGCATTCGTGAATCCCCAGGAGCTCAAACAGAGCTGGTGACGCCATGCGTTGAGCGATGAACCGGGGATGCGGGACAATCACCCGCTCGACCTCAGTCGGGACATGCACGATGGCATGCCGACGCTCCGACAGCCCGAGGCGATCCAGCACATACGACTGCCAGGGTGTCCAAGCGTGGGGTGGATGGTCCCTTCGCTGGATCCAGATGATTGGCAGGCTGGATGACTTAACCGCCGGGAGGCGAGCCAAAGTCTCAAGTAAGAAGTGTCCAAACTGATTGAAGAGGGGGCCGCCATATATCCAGCTGCCCGAAAGATGATCGCAGGGCGCTTCATAGTCGGGGGGTGAATAAGGCACGAACTTGCGGGCGAGCAGAGAATTGGGGATGGGGTCTTTATCGCGATTGTATGCGCCGACCGCAACGAGGCCGCCACCTTGCACTATCGGGAGAAACGTCGCCCGTCGGTAAGGAACGGCGGGGGCGTTGATCAACACCCTTTCCAGTCCGAAGCAATCACTGTCCGCCACGCATGGTCTCCTGCCGAACCAGAAATCATACCGTCGATCTCAAGTTATGGCGCACCGTAACGTTCATCACTCGAATGAGCCGGGAGAGGCATGCGAAGACGACGCATCTTCCGACGGCCTTGTTGCGATTTGAGACGCCCTGCGATCGCAACCCGCAACAAGGCTGTCGCCATGGAGATGATCCTCGGCGGCCTGACATCGCCAGCCATGACGGGGTAGCGCGTACCCTAACATGCAGTTCTGGCTCCATTCGACAAGAGCCGGATCAGTCCGGAAGAACGAAAAAGCCCCGCAAACCGTTGGTTTGCGGGGCTTCTCAGCAGACCCGGGAATGGTCGGAGTGAGAGGATTCGAACCTCCGGCCCCTGCGTCCCGAACACAGTGCTCTACCAGGCTGAGCTACACTCCGGTGCCGGGTCTGCTGCGGAGGCGGCGGTATAGCGGCCCGACTTCGGTCCCGCAAGACGGGGTCGGCGTGACACTTTGTCACGGGCCATTGCGCGGATGGACAGGTGACATCACCGTACCGTCAGCCACGCCGCCGTTTCGCGGAGGGCGAAGCCAAACGAAGGGGACCCTCATGAAGTCTGGGATGATTGCCGGGATTGCCGTTGCCTTGCTGGGAATGACCGGGGCCGCGCTCGCGCAGGACGTGATCGCGCAGCGCCGCGAGGGACTGCGCGGCATGGGTCGCCAGATGGAAGCGATCAAGGCGGTGACGGACGCGCGTGGCGACACCCGTCCGCTGGCCGAACGCATCGACACGATGGTGGTGTTCTATCGCGGTCTGCCCGCCCTGTTCCCGGCCGGTAGCGGCACCGGGGAGACGCGCGCCCTGCCGGCCATCTGGTCGGACCGTGCCGGCTTCGAGCAGGCCGCCGCGAACATGGTCACCGCGCTCGGCGTGCTGCGGACGGCGGCGGCTTCGGGCGACGTGGCGGCGACCACCGCGGCGTTTGGCCAGGCGGGTGCGACCTGCGGCGCCTGCCATCGCACCTATCGCGGCCCGGCGCGCTGAAGGATGGCCCGGGCAGCGCCGCGCGCGCTGCCCCGGCGCCGCGCCTTCGAAGCGGACGGGCGGCGTCAGGCCCCGCCGCCCAGCCGTGTGACGTACCATACGGCCCCGGCGGCGGCGGCGAGCAGCGCCACCGCCAGCAACGCCGACCCGTGGCGTGGCGTGCGCGCCATCGATTCGGGCAGCCGCTTTACCCCTGTCACCATCGGCCCCACCAGGTCGTGTCCCTTCAGCAGCCGATAGGCCAGCGCGGCCAGCACATGCACCAGCACCGCGACCAGCAGCAGATTGATGACCTGCACATGCAGGCTGGACATCCGCTCCGACGTCGCCTCGCTGACCCAGTTCGCCAGCGGACCATGCTGCGAATAGGTGAACCCGACATCGTGGTTGGCGAACAGCCCGCTGACCGCCTGCGTCAGCAGCAGCGCGAGCATCAGCACGATCATCCAGGCGCCGGCCGGGTTGTGCGTCGTCGCCAGGTCCGGCCCCGGTCGGCGGAACTTCGCGAGTTCGCACAGCGCCGCGATGGGTGAACGGATGAAGGCAGCAAAGCGCGCATTCTCCGAGCCCACCAGCCCCCAGGCGATACGGAACAGCACCAGTGTCAGGACCGTGTAGCCGGAAGCGTAATGCACGCTCCAGACATCGGCTTTCGCGCTGGCGTAGGACACCACGACGCCGGCCACGACGCCCCAATGGAACAGCCGCACCCAGCCGTCCCACACCTTCACCGGCACCATCCGTTCCGTCATCCGGGAAATCTCCTTGCGCTGGCGCAGCGTGCCATGGGTGCCGGCCGCGCGCGACGCCCTGCCATCCCCGTGGCACCATGGCGCGATGACGATCGACCTGCCCGATGCGTGGCGAGGCTTCGCCGCGGCGCTGCTCGTAGCTGTGCTGACGGCGGGCGCGGCGCGGCTGCTGCGCCGCGCGCCATGGGGCGGCGCTGCGGCGGGGCTCGGCCTGGTGGCGGGCTTCGTCGCGGTGCTGGGCGTGATCAGCGGGTCCCCCCGGCATCTGGCCGAGCGCCTGCCGGCCCTGGTGATCCTCGGCCTGCTGGCTGGACTTCTCGCGGGATTGCCGCGGCCGGCCCTGCGCATCGCAGGGTACGGGGCAGGGGTGGTGCTTGGCGCGTGGTGGATGGCCGGGACGCCGCTGCACCCGCCCGACATGCTGCGCGCGGCGCCGCAGGGACTGGCCCTCGCCGCGGCCATGGCGCTGGTGCTGCGCCGCGACGCGGTGCTGCCGGCGCAGGTGATGGGCTGGGCCGTACTTGTCGCCGGGCTGGCAGGCGCGGCGGCATCCGGGCCGTATGTCGCCTTCGCACTGGCGGGACTCGGCGCGGTCGCCGGTGCGGGGCTACTGGCGGCGCCCGGGCCGGCCTCCCGGCTGCCGCTCGCGCTGGGGCTGGTCGGCGTCGCGGCGGCGCCCGTGATGGCGCGCGCCTCGGCGGCGGATGGCGCGGCGGCGGCCGCACCGGTGCTGGCGCTGTTGGCGGGGCCGCCGCTGGCGGCACGGATCGCCCGCTGGACCGGGCCGCGTGTCGCGGCCTGGATCGCCCCGGCCATCGCCGCCGCGCCCGCCATCGGGGCGGCGCTGTTGCTGCGCCGCTGACGACGGCGACCGCCGCCACGACGCAGCCCGCCTTGTTTTCCGTCTGCACAGCGGGTGCCGTTCGGCTGTAAGTATCAGGGCACACTGGCGGAATCCGCGATGCGGCCTACTGCGTTCCTTGGCCTTGGCGGGCTCGCCCTGCTTCTGGCCCTTGCCTATGCCCTGTGGCCCTCGGAGGAGGCGCCGCAGCAGGCGCGGCTGGCGCCTGCGCCGTCCTCCACGCCCGCCGTTGCGCCCGCCGCAGCACCCGAACCAGCCCGGACCGCTGCGCAGCCCGCAACTGCCACGCCAGCCGCCGCCGTC
>NZ_JBYCZL010000037.1:0-44136 GCF_057586215.1 Roseomonas sp. SRI_022 | reverse complement strand
CGCGACGCGGCATGGGGTTCAGAACCTTATCAGCGTGCGGAAGTAGAGCTGCGTGGCGCGCAGCGGTTCGGAGAACTGGCCATCCGGCTGGGTGGTGATGCGCCGGGCGAGCTCGACATCCAGCTGCACCGTGTCCGCGACCACCGTGCGCACGCCGCCGCCCCAGGAGGACAACCGCCGGTTCGCATCGGTGTCGAGGTTCTGGTACGCCCAGCCCATGTCGCGGAACATGTAGAACTGCGTCGTGCCGCGGTTGTTGCCGAGCGCCGGTTCAGCCGGGATCTCATAGGCGAGGTCGAGCTGCAGCTCGATCGCGTAGCCATAGCCGTAATCCCCGGTCACCTGCCCCGAATAGAAGCCGCGGCCGAGCCGGTTGCCGCCGAGATAGTACTTCTCGGCATTGGGCAGCACGTTGGTGGACCACTGCCCGTTCACATAGCCCTGGATGTTGAACATCGCCCCGTCGAAGGGCGACCAGATCGGCTGGATGCGCTGGTACTCGCCGGTCCATTTGGTGAAGTCGAACTCGCTGCCGATGCGCGTCGCGCGCGGGTCGTCATTCGCGGTGGCATCCCAGTCGATGATGCCCTGATGCGCGCGGAAGGCGCCCTGGTTCGTGGCCGGCGGCAGGAACGGGATGAAGGTATCGAGCGCCTGGGCGTCGAAGCCGCCGCGCAGCGCCCGGATGTGGTCACGCCCCGCGAGCTGCCGGCCCGAGGAGGTGCCGACACCCGTGAAAGTCGTGCTGTCGAACATGTCGAGCTGCCCGACCGCCCACAGATTGGCCGGGCGGGAGCGGATGATCGGATATGACGCGACGATGCCGGCGAGTGAGGTCTCGCCATTGTAGCCGATCTGCGCGAGCTGGCCGGAGGGCAGGGTGTTGCCCATGCCGGCATAGACGCGCACGCGCAGGCCCGACCCGCCGATGAAGCTCTCGACGCTGGCCTGGGTGAACCACTGCGTCGCCTGTTCCGAACCGAACAGCGTCAACTCGGTGCGCTCGCCGAATTCGGTGAAGGAATTCAGCCCGCCGACGAACAGCGCCTCCCACGGTCCGGTCAGGTTGTAGGCGCGGTTGTCCACGTTGAAATAGCCGCTGACGGCGGAGCGCGTGACCTGGGCGACGAGGCGCAGCGCCCCCGGTTCCCCCTGGATCGGCTGCAGCACGCCGCGCACCCGCACGCCCGGGACGTCGGAGGCGAGCAGCAGGGCGCGCTCCACCGTCGCGGTGGAGATCGGCCGTTCCTCCTTCACCCGTTCGAGGAAGCGCAGCACCTGCGTGCCCGCCGGGCCGATATCGCCGTCGAGCCGGACTTCCGAGACATAGCCCTCGGTGATGGCGAAGCGGACCTCGGCACGGCCATCGGCGCCCGGCACCAGCGCGGCGGCGACCGAGACGAAGGGATACCCGCCGCGGCGATAGGCACCGAGCACGGCGAGCCGGGTTTCCTCGATGCGCGACAGCGCGACGGTCTGGCCCTCGATCGGGCTGAGGTAGCGGCGCAGGTCGGCGGTCTCGATCGCCGTGTTGCCCTGCACGCTGGCGGTGCTGATGGCGACCTGCTGGCCCTCGCCGGGGCCGCGCCGGGCCTCGGGCGGCGGCGGCTGGGTCCGGGGCGACAGGCTGGGCGCGCTGGGCGGCAGGATGCGGTCCTGCAGGTCGACCGGCGGCGGTGGCGGGCGAGGGACTCCGGCCGGCACCTGTGCCCATGCCATGCCGGGCGCGACCAAGGCCAAGGCCGCGCCCAGGTTCAGAACCTGGCGGAAGATCGGGCACGCCGTTGCGGTCACTGGCACCAAACTCGGGCTGAGGTTTCCATAAAGATAGCCCGAATCTCAAACATATGAACGTTCGATTGATGAAAAGCGGTTGATTTGGCGCAAGCTGCGCCGTTTCCGCAACGGTCCTCGCCTGTCAGAAACGACCGGATGCGGCCCCTTTCCGGCCGCGCACCGTCCTCACTCGCCGAGATTGACGACCTGCACGCGGCGGTTGCGCGCCTCGGCCCGACCATCAGGGGTCGGAACCAGGAGTTGAGTCTCGCCGAGGCCGACGGCCTCGAGCCGCGCGGGTGCCAGGCCGTAGCGGGCGACCAGCAGGTCGCGCACCGTCGCGGCCCGGCGTTCGGACAGGGACTGGTTCATGGCCGTGGCCCCGACCGTGTCGGTATGGCCTTCGATCCGGAAGCGGGACCGGGTCAGGTCCGGTGTCGCCAGCGCGCGGGCGAGGGAGGCGACCAGCGCTTCCGCCTGCGGGGTCAGCGCCGCCGAACCGGTGGCGAAGGTGATCATCAGCGAGACGGATGGCCGGTCTGGCGGGGCCGTGGTCTCGGCCCGCACGGCGCCGCCGGATGGGTCGGAGGTCATCGGCGGCTGGTTCGCCTGTCCCGGCAGGCGTAGGCCGCGCGTCAGGTTATGCACGATGCTGTCGGCCACCGGGTCGGGCGGCTGCTGCGCCGCCGCGGGCGCGCCAAGCAGCCCGGCGAGCACCAGCATCAGGGGCGGAAGGGACGGGCGCATCCTGCAGTCCTCCGGGCCATTTGCCCAAGGCTACACCATCCGCCGGCCCGATGCCGCGAATCCCGGTCAGCCGAAGCGTGCGATCGAGAAGTCCGGCGCCACCGCGTCCCGGCCCAGCACCGCATCGGCCGTCATCCGCCCGGCGATGGGGCCGAGCGTGTAGCCGGAGGAGGTGATGGCGGCGAAAAGGCCCGGGCAGGATGGTGCCTCGCCCAGGATCGGCGCGCGGTCGACATGCACGTTGATCCCCGTCCAGGCGCGCAGCACGGACAAGCCGGCGAGGGCGGGCACGACATGGCCGGCGACCCAGAGATTGCCCTCGATGCTGTCGCGCCGGGTGCGCGTGGCGCCGGTGGCCGGGTCGTGCACCCCCGGCCAACCGCCGCCGATCAGCAGATGGCCGTGCGGTCCCTGCTTCAGCGAGAGATGACGCCCGGCATGGGCGACCAGATGAGGGATGAAGGGGCCGGTGGCCTCGGTGGCGATGACCTGCTGCACCAGCCCGCCGACCGGCAGGCGCACCCCGGCCAGCGCGGCGATCTGCCCCGACCACGGGCCGGCCGCGACGACGACCCGCCCCGCGCGGATGGTCCCGGCTTCCGTGGCGATGGCGAAGCCCACCCCGTCGCGCGTGATGTCGGTGACATCGATGCCGCCCGCGACCCGCGCCCCGGCGCGCTTCGCCAGGGCCAGCAGGGCGGCGGTGCCGCGCAACGGGTCGATCTGGCCCTCCAGCGGGCAGAAGGCCGCGCCGAGGAAGCGCGGCGCGAGATAGGGCGCGAGGTCGCGCAGTTCGTTGGCGCCGACGACATGGGTGTCGATGCCCGCGCTGTGTTCCACGGCTGACTTGCCTTGCAGCCATTCAAGCTCGGCCTGAGTCTCGGCGAGCATCAGCCCACCCTCGGTGCGGATGCCGCAGCTCTCGCCGGCGTCGCGCGCGATCTCCTTCCATAATCCGATCGAGCGTGGGCCGAGCGGCAGCGTGGCCGCGGCGGGGCCGGCGGTGCCGAGCGCCTCCGCCTTGTCGCCGAAATCATAGGAGAGCAGCTGCACATGCAGGCTGCCGGCATTCGCCGTGCTGGCGGCGAGGCCCGGTTCCGAGCGGTCCGCCACCAGCACATCCACGCCTTCCCGCGCGAGGTACAGCGCGGTGGACAGGCCGAGCACGCCGCCGCCGATCACCAGCACGTCGCAGGCGCGGTTCTCCGGCGCCAGTGGTTCGGCCCGGCTGCGCCAGGCGCTGGGCGTTGGCGCGTGGATGACCGGCGTGTCGAAGCCTTCGGGCATTTCGCGCATCAGCGCAGCGGCGGGGACCGGCTTCACCGGGGCGCGCGGGGCGGCGAAGGCGGCTTCGTCGGCGTCGCCGCCTGCCAGCCGCGCGACAATCGCGCCGCACATGCGGCCCTGGCAGCGGCCCATGCCCGCGCGGGTTTCCTTCTTCAGCGCGGCGAGGGTCCGCGCGCCACCTGCCATCGCCGCACGCAGGGCACCGGCGGTGACCTCCTCGCAGCGGCAGACAGTCGTGGTGTCGGCGATGGCGGTGGGGTCGAAGGCGGGGGCGGCGAAGATGCGCCAGAGCGCGCGCTGGAAGACCAGGGCTCGATCAAGGTCGCGCCGCGCGGCGGGGTCTTCGGCGACGGTGAAGCCGATCTCGCGCGCGGCGGCCGCACCTGCCAGGCGCCCGCGCGCGAGCGCGACGCGCGATCCGCCGATCGCAGCACCATCGCCGATCGCGAAGACGGCTTCGATGCTGCTGCGGCCTTCCTGATCGGTGACGGTCTCCAGGCGCCCGATCTCCGCCCCCGGCCCTTCTGTGACGAAGCGCTGCCCGCAGCCCAGCGCACGGGCGAGGCCCGTCTCCGGCTGGAAGCCCATGTTGAGCGCCGCGACGCCCGCCTCGACGCGCTGTTCGCCGCCCGGTGTCGCGATGTGCAGCGCGGCGAAGCGGTCGGTGCCGTCGCAGGCGACGACGACGCTGCCCCACAGCACCGGCACCCCCGCGCGCTTCAGCGTCGCGAGGTAGCGCAAGCCATCCCAGGCGAGGTCCGGCGCGGCGCGGGCGAGCGCCAGCACCTCCCGCCACACGGCGAGGCCGGGCTTTGGCGCGGCTTCCACCACCGCCGCCACCTGCACGCCGCCGGCGATGAGTTCGCAGGCCAGTTGCAGGTTCAGTGGCCCGCTGCCCGCGATCACCACGCGATCTGCCGGGCTGACGCGCTGCGCCCGGGCGAGGGTCTGCACGGCGCCGGTGGTCATCACGCCCGGCAGCGTCCAGCCTGGCACCGGCACCGGGCGTTCATGCGCGCCCGGGGCGAGGATCAGCCGCTTCGGGCGGAAGGTGATGGCGGCGCCATCGACCAGCGCGGCGATCTCATCCGGCGCGAAGCCGCCCCAGACGGTCGCGCCGTGATGGATCGTTATGCCGGTCGCGCGCGCTTCCGCGAGCAGCGCCGCACCCCTGCGGAACTGTGCGTCGGGCGCGGCGTCGGCGTGGCTGTGCGCCAACGGCTTCAGGTATTGCCCGCCGGCCTCGGCCCGTTCATCCAGGACAACCACATCCGCGCCGGCCTTGGCGGCGGCGATGGCGGCGGACAATCCCGCCGGGCCGGCGCCGACGACGAGAAGGTCGCAGGCGCGATCGGCGATGTCGGTGGGTTGGTCGGCGAGCGGGGCGAGCTGCGCGGGTGACGCGCCCTCGACACGCAAGCCGGCTTCGGCCTTCACCAGGCAGGCACGCTGGCCGGACTTTCCATCGATCGCGACGATGCAGTCGAAGCAGGCACCCATGCCGCACCACAGCCCGCGCGGTGCACCCTTCGCCGTATGTCGCAGCGTCAGGATGCCGGCGGCGGACAACGCGGCGGCGATGGTCTCGCCGGGCAGGGCCTCGACCTCGCGGCCATCGAAGGTGAAGCGGACCGGCGCGGCGGACGGCCTGATGGTCGGAGAGGTAAGGCGCATGCCCTTGCCGTGACGGGGTGGCGAGTCTCCGATCATCGCATGCGGCAGTGCCGCGTCCATCCTCGACGGCCCGAGGCCGACCGGCGATGACCAATCCGCCACGGCGGCGTAACCTGCCGCCATGCAGGCCATCGCCGACGACTTCATCCCCCCCATGCCGCCCCGCGCGGCGCGTGAGCCATCGGCGCTGGGCGGGTTGCTGCGCGCGCGGCGTGACGTGCTGTCGATCTTCCCCGCGGATGCCTATCGCCGCCAGGTCTTCACCACGCGCCTACCCGGGCGGCTGATCCTGGTCGCCAATGCGCCGGAGGTGGTGCGGGACGTCTTCGTCACCAAGCACGAGATCTATCAGCGCAAATCCCGCTTCCTCGAGGACGCGCTGCGGCCGGTGATCGGCGGCTCGTGCTTCATCGCCTGGGGGGATGAGTGGTCGGAACGGCGCGAGGCGATCTCCCCGCCGATCCACCCGTCCGGTCTCGCGCAGTTCCATCCCTGCTACCTCCAGGCGGCGGAGACCTGTGCCGAGGCCTTCGCGCGCGCGACCGGCCCGGTCGATGTCGCGGCCGCCTACGCCGCGGCGATCAGCCATGTGCTGCTGCTCGCGGTGTTCGGGGATGCCGCGACTGCTGACGACGCACGCATCATCGCCGAGACCTTCACCGCGTATCAGGATGCGGCGGAGGTGGTGGACCTGCTCGGCCTGATGGGCCTGCCGGACGTGTTCGGCTGGCTGACGCGGCGGCGCGCGCTGCGCCTCGCGGCCGAGCTGCGCGGGCGCGTCGCGCGGCTGCTGGACGCCGCCGGCCCGGAAGGCGGCACGCCGCTGCTGCGCGCGCTGCGCATATCCCCTGCGCTGACCGGCGAGCACCTGCTGGACGAGGTGGTGATGTTCCTTCTCGCGGGTGCCGAGGGGGCGGCGATCACGCTGACCTGGACGACCATGCTGGCGGCGCTGCATCCAGCCACCGCCGACCGCATGGCCGCCGAACTGCCGGCGACGCCCCCGGCCTTCGGCGATCTCAACAGCTTCGCCTTCACCCGCGCGGTGGTGCAGGAATCGATGCGGCTCTACCCGCCCGTCGCCGTCTTCGCGCGCCAGGCGACGCAGCCCGACCGCATCCGCCGCTGGGACATCCGCCGCGATGACATCGTGCTCGCTGTGCCCTGGCTGCTGCATCGTCATGAACGGCTGTGGGAGGCACCGAACGCCTTCCGCCCGGAACGCTTCATGGGTGATGCCGCGCGGCAGCGGCCGCGCTTCGCCTACCTGCCCTTCGGCATCGGCCCGCGCATCTGCGCCGGGGCGGCCTTCGGCATGGCGGAGGTGATGGTCTTCGCGGCCATCCTGTTCCGCCGCTTCCGCTTCAGCCTCGCGCCCGGCTTCGTGCCGCGACCGAATTGCCGGCTGGCGCTGCGGCCGAAGGGCGGGATGCGGATGGTGATCGCGCCGCGGTGACGTGGAGAGGGGCGCTGCCCCTCCAATTTCCACCTTCCCCGCCACCTCCCCCCGCCGCACTCTTGCACCGCAGCGAATGGAGTGACGTGTGATGGCGGAATACGACCTCGCGGTGCGCGGCGGCCAGGTGGCGACCGGCTTCGGCACCATACGCTGCGACATCGGCGTCAAGGATGGCCGCATCGTCGCCCTCTCCGAGCGCATCGCGGATGCTGCGCGCAGCATCGAGGCCGACGGCCTGCTGGTCCTGCCCGGCGGCGTGGACAGCCATTGCCATATCGAGGAACCGTCCCGCGGCGGCTATGCCAGCACGGGTGCCGCGGAACCGCCGGTCACGGTGAACGAGGAATCCTTCGCCACCGCCTCGGCCTCCGCCTTCGCGGGCGGCACGACCTCCGTGGTGTGCTTCATCCCGCAATGGAAGGGTTTCGGGGTCTGGGAACGCTACACCGATTATCGGGCGCGGGCGGCGAAGGGGATGCTCGATCATTCCTTCCACCAGATCATCTCCGACCCCACCGATGCGGTGATGGATGTGGAAGTGCCGCGCGTCGTCGCGGAAGGCGTGCGCAGCCTGAAGGTGTTCCTGACCTATGAGCCGCTGCACCTGTCGGACGGGCAGTATCTGCGCGTGCTGACCAAGGCGCGCGAGCTCGGCTGCCTGGTGACGGTGCATTGCGAGAACTACGACGCCATCAACTGGCGCACGCATGAATTGCTGAAGCACGGCATGACCGCGCCGAAATATCATGCCTGGTCGCGCCCGCCAGTGGTAGAGCGCGAGGCGACGCACCGCGCCATCGCGCTGGCCGAACTGGTGGACCAGCCGATCCAGGTCTTCCACGTCTCCTGCGCCGAGGCCGCAGAGGAGATCGCCCGCGCCCAGTATCGCGGCGTGAAGGTGTGGGGCGAGACCTGCCCGCAATACATCGCCCTGACCGCCGCTGACATGGACCGCCCGGGCTTCGAGGGTGCCAAGTTCATGTGCAGCCCATCCCCGCGCACGGTCGAGGAACAGGGCCGCATCTGGGAGATGATCCGCCGCGGCACGCTCGATGTCGTCTCCTCCGACCATTGCGCGTTTTCGTATGAGGGCGACAAGGGCAAGCGGCAGAACGGCGCGGACGCGGTGTTCCGTGACATCCCCAACGGCATCCCCGGCTTCGCCGCACGGCTGCCGATCCTGTTCAGCGAGGGCGTGTCGAAGGGCCGCATCAGCCTTGATGACTTCGTCCGGCTGACCAGCACCAACCCGGCGCGGCTGATGGGCCTCGCGCCGCGCAAGGGCATGATCGCGGTGGGGGCGGATGCCGACCTCGCGCTGTGGGATCCGAAGAAGAAGGTCACGATCACCAACGCGCTGATGCAGCACGCGATCGACTACACGCCCTATGAGGGCCTGGAGGTTACGGGCTGGCCGGTGACGACGATCCGCCGTGGCGAGGTGGTGATGCGCGACGGCGAGGTGGAGGCGGAACCGGGCACCGGCCGCTTCCTGCCGCGTGGGCCGTACGACTTCATCCGCCCGCGCGGTGTGACGCCGAACGGCTTCGATCCGGCGCCGCCACGCTGACCTTCAGGCCGGCTGCATCGTCTCCATCAGGCCGAGCGTGTCGATGTCGTCGGGCGTGATCTCGTTGCGCTGGGCGGCGGCGAGCCAGGCCATGACCTTGGCGCGACCGTCCTCCACCAGCCTGCGCGCCTGCGGCGCATCGGGCAGCGGTGGCGGGGCGCGCATCGGCCCGCGGCCTGACCAAGTGAGCGTCGTGCCCCATTCGGTGCGGTTGCGGGCCGGGCCACCCGGGCGTGGCGGGCAGTTCTCCACCTGCTGGCGCCAGAAGTGATCCAGCCGCAACCCGCCGCCATTGGCGAGCGGCGTGGCGCGGATGGACAGCCAGGTGCCGCCCTCACAGGGGCTGGTCAGGCGGTGATGCAGCGTCTCCAGCGCCAGGATGCGCGCGACGCCGTCATCGTCCTCGCCGATCGCGGCCTGGATCTCCTGGTAGGTGCCGGTGCCGGTATTGCCCTCGAACGCCGCGAAGACGATGTCGCGGCCGCGCATCTGGCGGACGGCGAAGACGCGCGCATAGCCGTACCAGGACGGGAAGCGGAATTCGGTCGCCGGCGCGCCCGCGCCGGTGAAGCGGATCAGCAGCGGCGGGCGTGATCCTTCGATGATCCCGGCGTGCAGCGTGACGGGCTCGGCACCGGGGCGCAACGTCACCGGGCGCGGCGTGGACAAGCGTGGCGGCTGACGGGTCGGTTCCGCCTCGTTCTCCGCATGCGCCGTCGACGCCAGCAAGGCCAGCGGCGTCGTGAGGATCGCGCGCCGAAGCATCATGCCGGCTGGATCATGCGGGCGCGGCCGTTCGCGTTCCAGGGCCGCTATGTCGCCGCTCATCGGCCCGCCGCAACCCAGAACCTGCCGGAAGAATAGATCGGTCCGTTCGGGTGCGACCGGGCGACGTAGGGCGGCACGGGTGGTGCCAGGAAGGACTTCAGTCGCTCATTCGAAGCGAAGTGTGTGAAGCCGTTGCGGCGGAGTGCTATCTCCGCTGCCGACTTCGAGTCCAGGGTCAGGGCGTCGAAGACACCACCGGTATCGCTGATGAAGTGGATGACAGCGGCACCCTGGGCGTCCGTTTCGACCAATGCCCAATTCTGCTGGAGCATCTCGATCATCTTGACCCAGAAGTCGCTGCTCGCGATCGAAATGACGCGACCCGCGTCCTCGTCGGAATCAGAATCCGCCATCGAACCCTCCCGGTCGCGTGCCAGCGCAGCGCTTACGCCGTCAGCCGCCCTGGCACCTGCACGATCACGCTCTCCTCCGCATTCGCGAAGGCGAGGCGCAGATGTCGCTCCTGCCCCGGCCCGAAGAACGGCCCCGGCAGGCCGAGCAGCCCGCGTTCCACCGCCAGCGTCTCGGCCATCGCCACCGCATCCGGCGCATCCTGCGGCAACCGCAGATAGGCGAAATAGGCACCGAGCGCATCGAGCCGCCAGCCCGGCAGTTGCGAGGCCGCGCGGCGGAACGCCTCGGCTCGCCCGGCCATCAGGTCGCGGTTCGCCAGGCGCCAGTCGCGCAGTGCCTCGACGCCCCAGGCCAGCGCCGTCTGTGCCGCGCGCGGGGCGCAGATCTGCATGGTGTCGAGCGCCTTCATCAAGGCTTCGCGGAACCCCGCGCCGGACGCGATGGCCGCGACGCGGTGTCCCGGCACGCAATAGGCCTTGGAGAAGGAATAGAGATGAATGAACCCGTCCCGCCAATCGGGATCCGCGAACAGCGCATGCGGCGGCAACTGACTCGGCGCGAGGAAGTCGCGATAGGTCTCGTCCAGCACCAGCCAGGCATCGTGGCGCCGCGCGAGATCCGCGAAGCGCGCGATGACCTCGGGCGGATAGACCGCGCCGGTCGGGTTGTTCGGCGTGACCAGCACGATGGCGCGCACGCCGGTCATCAACGCCTCGGCCCGGTCGGGGTCGGGGATGAAGCCGTCCTCGGCGCGGCATTCCAGCGGCACGCAGGGAATGCCGAGGGCGGTCAGAGCCATGCGGTGATTGAAGTACCAGGGGGAGGGCAGCATCACCGCCTCGCCCGCGCCGGCCAGTACCGTCATCGCCATGGTGAAGGCGAGGTTGCCGCCGGAGGTGATGGCGACATCCGCCGTCTCGATCGCCGCGCCATAGAAGCGAGCCATGTCATCCGCGAGTGCCGCGCGCAGCGCCGGTTCGCCGTCGATCGGGCCGTAGGAGGCGGTAGCGCGGCTGCCGGCGGCCTCGGCGAGCTTCGCCAGCAGGTCCGGATGCGGCGGGTATCCCGGCACCGCCTGGGTCAGGTCCAGCACCGGCCCCGCACCGCCGCCGTAGCGCGCCGCCCAGGCGCGGACGGCGGGGATGGGCGGGTCCTGGGTGTCGCGGATGCGCGGGGAGAGCGGGGGCATGGCGCGCGGACCCTCACAGCCCCGGGCCGCGAAGTCCAGACCCCGGCCGTTCAGGCCAGGTAGTCGTGTGCGACGGACCCGAGGCCGAGCGTCAGGTCGGCGACCAGATGCGTCGCCGAAACCACCTCCAGCACCGGCAACTCCGCGACGGGTGCCAGCGCATGCGGCATCAGCGACAGCGCGGCCGGGCCGGTCCAGGCGCCCTTCAGCGTCACGTCCTGCAGGTAGTATTCGACCAACTCGCAGATGCGCGCCGACCCGTCCACATGCGGGATGATCTTCAGCAGCCAGTTCGGCGTGGCGAGCGAGGCGAGCACCGCAGCCTCGTCGGCGTGGCGGTGCTTATAGCCCATGGTCGCGGTAGCGACGCGCACCGGCCCGTAGTCGAGCGTGCCGACCAGCGTGTCGATCTCCGCCTTCAGCGACGGGCTGGCGAGCTTCTTCGGGAAGCCCCACAACTCGCGGCCCCCGGCGATCGGCGGATGGTCGTTGAGGAACATGCAGTGGGTGTAGCCGCCCTTCCTGCCCTTGTAGGTCACGGGGATGACCTGGCCGGTCTCGGTGTAGTCGCCGAAGCCGGTGGAATCCGGCATGCGGATGAATTCGTACTTCACCAGCGGCTCCGTCACCTGGAGCGGCGCGGGCACGACGGCGCGCAGCTTCTCCATGTCGGTGCGGTAGGTGATGATCATGAACTCGCGGTTCACGAAGCGGTACGGCCCGACCGGATAGGCCGGGCTGGTGAATGGCATCGCGAAGGCGTTCTTGCGGATCTCGTCTTCGGTCATCGGGATGCTCCGGGGCAGGCGCCTGGGGTTGGCGGGGCGACGTTCAAGAAACGATGTCCCATCACCGCCGCTGAACTCAGCGCGGATCGGCGCGGGCGAAGTCGTAGGTCGCGATGCAGACATCCGGTGAGGGCCGTTCCACCGATGCCGGGTCCCGCAGGGTCCGCACCGCATCGAGGAGGCCGCCCTCCCAATGCTCGCGCATCGAGCGGCGGGAGAATTCGTAGTCCTTGGAATCGCTCTCGAACTGGCGGGAGCGGTAGATCAGGTGGACGATGCGGAACACCGTGTTGTTGGCGGCGCGCGCCAGCATCTGGCCATCCGGCGTGTCCAGCAATTCGGGCGGCACCTGCTTCAGCAGGTTGCGCAGCGCCACGCGCAGCCGCTGCAGTTGCATGAACTGGTCGGTATTGGCGCGGGTGCGGCTGGAATACTGGATTTCCTTCTGCCGCATGGCGACCTCGGTCAGGTCGCGCGGGATCTGGCCCTGTGCGCTCCAGAGATCGACCTGGAAGGCGATGGTGTCGCGCATCGGGCGATCCTGCACCACCCATTGCAGCGGCGTGTTGGAGACGATGCCGCCATCCCAGTACAGCTCCCCCTGGATCTCGACGCCGGGAAAGCCGGGCGGCAGCGCGCCGGAGGCCATGACATGCTCGGGGATGATCACGTCGGTGCGGCTGTCGAAATAGACGAAGTTGCCGCTGCGGACATTCACCGCGCCGAGGCTGAGGCGCGGCGAGGCCTCATGGTTGATGCGGTCGAAATCGACGTATTCCGTCAGCGTCTTCTTCAGCGCCGAGGTGTCGTAGTAGCTGGTCGCCTCGGCGCAGCCGGGCGGGTGCAGATAGGGCGGCGGCAAGCGGGGTGAGAAGAAGCCCGGCGCCCCGGTGAACAGCGCCGCGGCGGCATGCGCGCCGTTCACCCAGCGCCGCCAGTCGGTGCCGTGGGCGGGCGGTTCGATCGAATCCCACGCGCCGCCGATCAACCCGCCATGCGGGGCGGTGACGCCTTCCCAGAAGCCGCGCAGCGCGGCGATGCGGTCCTCCGGCGCATTGCCGGCGATGATTGCGGCGTTGATGGCGCCGATCGAGATGCCGGCGACCCAGTTGGGCTCGATCTCCGCCTCATGCAGCGCCTGGTAGACGCCGGCCTGGTAGGCACCGAGCGCGCCGCCGCCCTGCAGCACCAGCGCGATGTTCTCATAGGGCAGGCGGCCGATGCCGCGATGGGTGCGTCGGAGCATGATGCGCGGAAGCATAGCGCAACATTCTTTCCGCGACATGACGCGTTGTGGTGTGCCTCGGCCGGCGGGCGCGGCTGGCGGGCTGGACGTGGCCGCGCTCGCGGCAGCTCACGATCCGACTTGTGCGTCAGGCGGCTTCGCCTGCGGGCCGGCCGGTCGCGTGCCGCCAATGGTGCCACAGCAGCCGCGCCGCCAGCGATCGCCAGGGCGACCACGCCCGCGCCATCGCGACCAGCGCCTTCTGCGCCGGGCGTTCCGGCAATCCCTTCAGATGCGCGAGGCCGGCGGCGAGCGCGACATCCCCCATCGGGAAGACATCCGGCCGCTCGAAGCCGAACAGCAGGTGCACCTGCGCGGTCCAGGGGCCGATGCCGGGAACGGCGGAGATGGCGGCGACCGCGGCCTCGTCTGGCGCTTCACGCAGGGCGGACAGGTCGAGCCGCCCGTCGGCGATCGCGCCTGCCAGGGCACGCACATGCGCCACCTTCGGCCGCGACAGCCCGGCGCCGCGCAACGTGGCCTCATCCAGCGCCAGCAGCCCGGCGGGGTCCAGCGCGCCGGGCAGGGCCGACAGCCGCCCCCAGATCGCTGCCGCCGCTTGGTTGCTGATCATCTGGCCGCAGATCGTGCGCAACAGGCCTGCGAAGCCGGGGTCGCGGCTGCGCCAGGGCAGGGGGCCCGCGGCGGCTTCGATGCCGGCGAAATCGGGGTCGAGAACAGCCAGTTCGGCGATCCCCGCCCGCGCCCAACCGGGCAGCGGGGGGGAGGCGGCGGGAGCCTGGGTGAGGGGGATAACCCCCGCCGCCCCGGAACCGCGCCCGGGGGGGATGCGGGGCACGGCGTTCCTGGACGGACGAGATGGGCTGGTCATGGCCGGCAGGAAGCCCCCGGCAGCGCCGAATTGCAACGCAGCGCAACGGGCGCCGCCGCCGTTACGCAGCGAAACGCGATGACCCCCCTGAAGACCGGCCGGGACGCGCTATTGTAACAAGCCATGGAACCTGTCCCGCACATCCTCGTCGTCGATGACGACCGCGAGATCCGCGACCTTCTCTCCCGCTTCCTGGAGAAGCAGGGGATGCGCGTCACCGCCGCCCGCGATGCGCGGGACGCCAGGCGGGTCTGGCCGCTCGGGCGCTATCACCTTGTCGTGCTGGACCTGATGATGCCGGGCGAACCGGGCCTCGACTTCGCGCGATGGCTGCGCAGCCAGTCCGACGTGCCGGTGGTGATCCTGACCGCGATGGGGGAGGAGACGGACCGCATCGTCGGCCTCGAGCTCGGCGCCGACGACTATGTGGCGAAGCCCTTCAACCCGCGCGAGCTGCTGGCGCGCATCCGCGCCGTGCTGCGCCGGGCGAGTGGCGAGGGGCCCGCCAAGGAACCGCCGGCGAAGGTGATCCGCTTCGGCGGATGGACGCTGGAACCGGGGCGGCGGCGGCTGCTGAACCCGGATGGGGCGGAGGTGTCGCTGACCGGGGGCGAATACGAATTGCTGCTGGTGTTGGTCGAACGCCCCAACCGCGTGCTGACGCGCGACATGCTGATGGACCTGCTGCGCGGCCGCCAGGCCGGACCGTTCGACCGGGCGATCGACGTCGCCGTGTCCCGCCTGCGCCGCAAGCTCGAGGATGACGGGCGCAACCCGAGCCTGATCAAGACCGTGCGCGGCGGCGGCTACGTCTTGGCAGCGACGGTCGAACGTGGCTGAAGGGCGCCGCCGCTTCGGCTGGCCGGCGAGCCTCGGCGGACGGACGGCCTTCTGGCTGATCCTCGCCCTGATGCTGGTGCAGGCGGCCGGGCTGACCATCCATGCGCTCGACCGCGTGGATCTGCAGCGCCTGATCCATGCGCGGGAGATCACCGGGCGCGCCTTCGGCGCCTGGCGCACGGCGGTCCTCGCTCCGGCCGACCGGCGCGAGCAATTGCTGGCGGATCTCGACCTGCCGGAGGGGCTGACGGTCGAGCTCAGCCGGCAGCCCTCGGTGCGGAGCGGCGCGCCGCCGCCACCGCCCGACATCATGCGGCTGTTCCGGCTCGACCTGCTGGGCAGCGGGCCGCAGCGGCTGCGCCCGCGCGAGGTCCGCCTCGGCCCGCCGGACCGGCCGGGCGGCTTCGCGGCGTCGATGCGCCTGCCCGATGGGGACTGGCTGAACGTACAGGTCGCGATGCCGCCGCCCCGGCCGTGGCATTCTGCGACCTTCCTGGTGGCCTTCGTGCTGATGACGGTCGCGGCCGTGCTGCTGATCCTCGGCGCCGTCGCACGGCTGATGCGCCCGGTGCGGCTGCTGGCCGCCGCGGCCGACCGGCTGGGGCGGGACGTGAATGCCGCCCCGCTGGATGAGGACGGACCGTCCGAGGTCGCGACCGCCGCGCGCGCCTTCAACCAGATGGCCGCGCGCATCCGCCGCTTCGTCGCCGACCGCACGCAGATGCTCGCCGCGATCGGGCACGACCTGCGCACGCCGATCACCCGGCTGCGCCTGCGCGCCGAGTTCATGGAGGATGACGAGCAGCGGCGGAAGATGCTCTCCGACCTCGACGAGATGGAGAAGATGATCGCCGCGACGCTCGCCTTCGCGCGCGACGACGCGGCGGCCGAGCCGGCATCGCCGCTCGATCTCGCCGCGCTGTGCCGCACCGTGGCGGATGAGGCGGCGGACGCGCAGCCCGAACAGGCCGAGGCGATCGCCTATGACGGGCCGGAGCGGCTGACCGTGCGCGCCCGGCCGGTGGCGATGAAGCGGGCGGTCGCGAACCTGGTCAGCAATGCGCTCGCCTATGGCGGTGCGGCGCGGATCGGCCTGTCGCGCGGCGATGGCGGCGCGGTGCGCCTGGTGGTGGAGGATGACGGGCCGGGCATCCCCGAGACGGAGCTCGAAGCCGTATTCGCGCCCTTCCGCCGGCTGGAGGGCAGCCGCAACCGCGAGACGGGCGGCACCGGCCTCGGCCTGACCATCACGCGCAACATCCTGCGCGCCCACGGCGGGGATGTCGTGCTGCAGAACCGCCCGCAGGGCGGGTTGAGCGCGGTGGCGACGCTGCCGGGTTAGGGCGCGGGGCGGTCCGGAGGGTAGGGTCGGCTTGATCTGAATCAAATTCAGCCATAGATTTCAGAAAGTTCTGAAATATCGGAATGTCCATGAATCTCCCGCCGCTCATCCAGGCCTTCGTGCTCCATTTCGGGGAAATGGGGTCGCGCTGGGGCATCAACCGTACCGTCGGGCAGATCTACGCGCTGCTCTACGTCTCTCCGCGCCCGCTGAACGCCGAGGACATCGTCGAGGCGCTGGGCGTCTCGCGGTCCAACGTCTCGATGGGCCTGCGCGAATTGCAGGCGTGGAACCTGGTCCTGCCCAGGCACATCCCCGACGACCGGCGTGACCATTTCACCACGCCGGACGATGTCTGGCAGATCCTGCGGACGCTCGCCGAGGAGCGGAAGAAGCGGGAGGTCGATCCGACCCTGTCGGTGCTGCGCGAATTGCTGATGCAGACGCCCGGCAGCGAGGAGGAGCGCCACGCCCAGGACCGCATGGGCGCGATGCATGGCATGATCGAGCGGCTGACGACCTGGTACGATGATGTGAAGCGGCTCGAGAGCGAACGTCTTGCGGCGCTGCTTGCGCTTGGTGCCAGAGTGACGAAGCTTCTCGATGCGAAGGACCGGGTCGCCGGCCTGCTGCGCGGCAAGAAGGAGGCCTGATCGCCATGGACGCCCTGATCCTCGCCCGCATCCAGTTCGCGGCCAACATCTCTTTCCACATCCTGTTTCCCACCATCACCATCGCGCTGTGCTGGGTGCTGCTGTTCTTCAAGCTGCGCTTCACCGCGACGGGCGACGACAAGTGGATGGATGCCTACCGCTTCTGGGTGAAGGTCTTCGCGCTGTCCTTCGCGATGGGCGTCGTCTCGGGCATCACCATGTCCTTCCAGTTCGGCACGAACTGGCCGGGCTACATGGAGAAGGTGGGCAACATCGCCGGCCCGCTCCTGGCCTATGAGGTGCTGACCGCCTTCTTCCTGGAGGCGACCTTCCTCGGCATCATGCTGTTCGGCTACCGTCGCGTGCCGGGATGGGTGCATACCGGGGCGACGATGCTGGTGACGATCGGCACCACCACCTCCGCCTTCTGGATCCTCGCGCTGAATTCCTGGATGCAGACGCCCCAGGGCTTCGAGATGCGCGACGGCGTCGCGCACGCGACGGACTGGATGGCGATCATCTTCAATCCGTCCTTTCCCTATCGCCTCGCGCATATGGTCACCGCCTCGGCGGTGACGGTGTCCTTCCTGGTGGCGGGACTGTCGGCCTTCCGCTGGCTGCGCGGGGACCATGCGCCGTCGGTGATGGCGGCGCTGCGCACCGGCATCGTGATGGCCGCGGTGCTGGCGCCGCTGCAATCCTTCCTCGGCGACCAGCACGGGCTGAACACGCTGGAACACCAGCCGGCCAAGATCGCCGCCATGGAAGGCAACTGGGACACGCAGCGCCGCGCGCCACTGCTGATCTTCGCCATCCCGAGCGAGGCCGAGCGCCGCAACGTCTTCGAGATCGGCATCCCCGACCTGGCGAGCCTGATCCTGCGCCACGACGCGAACGGCGTGGTGCCGGGGCTGAACGACTACCCAGGCCTGCATCCGCCGGTCGCACCGGTCTTCTTCGCCTTCCGCGTGATGGTCGGGATGGGCGTGCTGATGATCCTGACGGGGCTGACCAGCGCCTGGTTCCTCTGGCGCCGCGGTGCGCCGCCGCGATGGCTGCTGATGGCGCTGGTGGGCATGACCTTCTCCGGCTGGGTCGCGACGCTCGCCGGCTGGTATGTCACCGAGATCGGCCGCCAGCCCTGGCTGGTGACGGGGGTGCTGACCACCGCCCAGGCCGCCGGACCGGTGCCGGCGGGCAATATCGGCCTGACGCTGGCGATGTATGTGACCCTCTACGGCTCGCTGCTGGTCGCCTACATCGTCACCGTCTTCCGCCTCGCCACGCGGGCCGGCATCGCGACCGACCACACGGCCGAGGTGAAGGAGGGAGTTCCGGCATGACCCCGTTCGTACCGCCCGACTGGCTGCCGGTCATCTTCGCCGTGCTGATGGCGGTCAGCATCTTCAACTACGTCGTGCTCGACGGCTTCGACCTCGGCGTCGGCATCCTGCTGCCGCGGGTCGCCGAGGAGGCCGACCGCGATCGCATGATCGCGGCCATCGGCCCCTTCTGGGATGCCAACGAGACCTGGCTGGTGCTTGGCGTCGGGTTGCTGCTGGTGGCCTTCCCATCCGCGCATGGCGTGATCCTGACGGCGCTGTACCTGCCGGTCGCGATCATGCTGGTGGCGCTGATGCTGCGCGGCGTCGCCTTCGAGTTCCGCGCCAAGGCCCCGGACCTGCGCCGCAAGCGGCTGTGGGACCATGCCTTCACCGCCGGGTCGCTGGTCGCGTCACTGGCCCAGGGCTGGATGCTCGGGCGCTATGTGCTCGGCTTCTCCGAGGCATGGCACGCCTATGCGTTTGCGGCGATGGCGGCACTCGGGCTGCCCATCGCCTATGCCTTCGTCGGCGCCGCCTGGCTGATCTGGCGCACCGAGGGTGGGCTGCAACGCGCTGCGATCGGCTGGGCACGGCTCGCGGTCTGGCCGCTCGGCTTCGGCATCCTGCTGGTGTCCGCCGTCACGCCGATGGTCAGCAGCCGCATCTTCGACCGCTGGTTCTCCTTCCCCGAGGTCGTGCTGCTCGCGCCGCTGCCGGTGCTGACACTACTGCTGCTGGTCGGCCTGGCGCGGCTGCTGGCGCGCATGCCGCTGCCCGACGATGCCAGGCGGCGGCTGCCCTTCTGGGGTGCGACGGCGCTGTTCGCGCTGTTCTTCGCCGGGCTCGCCTGGTCCTTCTTCCCCTATGTCGTGCCGGAACGCCTGACCATCTGGCAGGCGGCGAGCGCACCGGAGAGCCTGACCTTCATCCTGGTCGGCGTCATCGTCGTGTTGCCGACCATCTTCGCCTACACCGCGCTCGCCTGGCGGATCTTCAGCGGCAAGGCGCGGGAGCTGACCTACTACTGATCGGCGTGTCAGCCGGGTGCTGACCGCCGGCTCCTTGGATGGGAGAGCGACGATGACGCGACCATACCGCCGCGCTGCACTGGCCGGCCTGGTGATGCTGGCCGCTTCCGCCGGGACGGCGCAGGCCCAGGGCGCGGGGTCGAAGCCGGCCACGGGCCCTGTCGCCGGTGCACAGGCGGTGGGGGCGGAAGCGCTCGCGCTCTTCGAGCGCGTCTGCGTCGCCGCCCTGGCGCGGCGCGAGTCGGCCGAGGCGGTCGCCGCGGCCGAACTCGCCGCATCGCCGCGCGTGCCGGCCGATCAACTGCGAACGAACGGCCCTGTGCGCGAGACCGCGGGCTGGCGCGTGCGGGGCCAGCTCGGCCGGCACAGCGTGGTCATGCTGGAACCCGGCAGCCAATGCGCCATCTACACCGATGGCGTCGATCCGGATGCCTTCCTGGACGATGTGCAGGCGCTGATGCGGCGGCCGGAGGCGCTGCCGGGCTGGGTGCGGCAGGGCGAGCCGTCGCGATCGGCCACCCCGCGCCCCTATGGGATGCTGACCTATCTGCGCGCCCGCTACGTCAGCATCATTCCGCCGGTGGGCAAGCCGCCACAATCAGGGCCGGTGCCGCTGCCGGCGGCGACCATCCTCGCCTCGGCGGCCAACCGCACCGATGGCCGGCCGAACACCGCGGTGATCACGACGGATCTCGAAGCGCCGCAGCGCTGACCCGCGCGTTCATGGACGAGGCCGGCGGCCCGCCTGCTTCGGCCCGGCCGCGATTGCCGCTGCGGCCGCCACCTGCCTACCCTGCCGCAGGCCGGCCACGGCGCGTGGCGCGAGCAGGAGGAAGCAGAACCGTATGTCCCGTCGTCCAGTCGCGCTGGTCACCGGCGCACGTCGCGGCATGGGCCGCGCCATCAGCATCCATCTCGCCCGCCGCGGCTACGACATCCTTTGCGCCGACCATAGCGAGGAGGGCGCGGAGGAGACGGCGCGTCTCGTCGCGCAGGAAGGCGGCAGCTTCCGGCTGCATGTCTGCGACCTGTCGGAGGTGGCCGGCATCGCCCCGATGGTGGACTGGGCCTGGGACGCCGGCGGCGGCGTCGAGGTGCTGGTCAACAACGCCGGCATCATGGCGTTCAACCGCGGCGACCCGCTCGACGTGACGCCGGAATCCTGGAACGCGGTGCTGGCGGTGAACAGCCGCGCGCCGTTCTTCGTCAGCCAGGCGGTGCTGCGCCGCATGTTGGCGGAAGGCGCGCCGGAACGGGGCAATCGCGCGCTGGTCTTCATCTCCTCGGTCAATGCGGAGATGGCGAGCCTCGGGCGCATCGAATACTGCGCATCGAAGGCGGCGACGGCGATGCTGGCGAAGGTCTTCGCGCTGCGCCTCGCGGAAGCGGGGATCCCCGTCTACGACATCCGCCCGGGCGTGATCCGCACGGACATCAATGCGTCGGTGCGGGATGCCTATACACGGCAGATCGAATCCGGGGCGATCTCACCCATCCGCCGCTGGGGCGAGACGGAGGATGTCGGCAAGGCCGTGGCGGGGCTGGTGTCCGGCGACATACCGTTCTCGACCGGCGGGGCGTTCTACGTGGATGGCGGGCTGCATGTTCCGCGGTTCTGAGTGAGGCGGGTGCGGCGGGGCTTCACCCCGCCGCCGCATCCCGCGCCGCCGTCGCCAGCGCGTCCGCCCGTTCATTCATCGGGTCCCCGGCATGGCCGCGCACCCATTTCCACTCGACCTGATGCGGCTTGGCCGCTGCGAGCAGCCGCTGCCACAGGTCCAGGTTCTTCACCGGTTCCTTCGCCGCATTGCGCCAGTTGCTGCGCACCCAGCCATGGATCCAGCGGCTGATGCCGTTCTTCACATACTCGCTGTCGGTGTGCAGGGCGACGATGCAGGGCTTCTTCAGCGCTTCCAGCGCCATGATCGCCGCGGTCAGCTCCATGCGGTTGTTGGTCGTCTCCGCCTCGCCACCGGAGAGTTCGCGCTCATGCTCGCCGAAGCGAAGGATCGCCGCCCAGCCGCCCGGACCGGGATTCGGCTTGCAGCCGCCATCGGTCCAGATATCGACCGTCGGACGGGGATCGGCGCTCATAAACCAAGCGCCGATGCGCTGCCGGCCTGGGCGAAGAAGCGCAGCTTGCGCAGGTATTCCAGCGGGTCCTTGCGCGTGACCAGCGCGCCCGCGGGCGTATGCGTCCAGTCATACAGCCGCGTCAGCAGGAAGCGGAGCGCGGCGCCGCGGCACAGCACGGGAAGGGCCGCCCGTTCCTCCTGCCCCATCGGGCGCACCGCGTCATAGGCCGATAGCATCGCCCGCGCCTTCGTCACGTTGAAGGCGTAGTCCGGCTCGAAGCACCAGGCGTTGAGGCAGACCGCGATGTCGTACGCGAGCAGCTCGGTGCAGGCGAAGTAGAAGTCGATCAGCCCGGACACGCGCGGCTTGCCGTCCTCGCCCGGCAGGAAGAAGACGTTGTCGGGGAACAGGTCGGCGTGGATATGTCCGCGCGCCAACGCGCCTGCCGCCGGCCAGGCAGCCAGGATGCCCGCATGCGCCGCGTCGAGTTCCGCGATCAGTCCTGGCTGCACCTCATCACCGCGCGCGCGGCAGCGGTCGAGCAGCGGTGCCCATCCCGCCGGCCCCAGCGCATTGGGCCGCTCGATGCCGAAGCCTTCCCCGGCGCGGTGCATCTGCGCGAGCGCGCGGCCGAGTGGCGCGCAATGCTCGGGCCTGACCTTGCGCGGCCAGACGCCGGCCAGGAAGGTCACGATCGCCGCCGGCCGGCCCGCCAGCATCCGCAGCGCCTGGCCGTCCTTCGCATGCACCGGCGTCGGGCAGGCGAGCCCGCGCCGCGCCATATGATCCATCAGCCCGAGGAAATAGGGCAGTTCCGCCGGATCGACGCGCTTCTCGTAAAGCGTGAGGATGAAATCCCCCGCATCGGTCTTGAGAGCATAGTTGGAATTCTCCACCCCCTCGGCGATGCCGCGGAAGGCGAGCAATTCGCCGAGATCATAGTCGGCGAGGAAGGCGCGCAGCGCCTCATCGGTGACTTCGGTATAGACGGCCATCAGGCGACGGCGCGCATCGGCGGCAGGCGGAAGATCACGTCCTCCAGCGCGACGGTCACTTCCTCCGTCGTCACCTCGAAGCGTTCGCGCAGGCGGTCCACCACTTCGCGGACCAATACCTCCGGTGCGGAGGCGCCGGCGCTGATGCCGATGGTCGTGCAGCCATCGGCCAGCGCGGGGTCGAGCTCCGCGCCGCGCTGGACCATGACCGCGCGCGGCGCGCCGGCGCGCTCCGCGACTTCGCGCAGGCGGACGGAGTTGGATGAGTTCGGCGCGCCCACCACGATGACCAGCTCGCTGCGCGCCGCCACCGCCTTGACCGCCGCCTGGCGGTTGGTGGTGGCGTAGCAGATGCTCTCCTTCGAGGGCTCGGTCATGCCGGGGAAGCGCTCGCGCAGGATGGCAACGATCTCGGCCGTGTCATCGACCGACAGGGTGGTCTGGGTGGTGTAGGTCAGCGCCTTGCCCGGCGGCGGCTGCACGCGGCGCGCGGCCGCGGCGTCCTCGACCAGCGTGACGGCATCCTCGGGCAACTGGCCCATGGTGCCGATCACCTCGGGATGGCCCTCATGGCCGATCAGCAGCAGGTGGTGGTCGCGCGCGTGAAGGCGCTCGGCTTCCCGGTGCACCTTGCTGACCAGCGGGCAGGTGGCGTCGAGGAAATACATCTGCCGGGCGCGCGCCTCGGCCGGGACGGATTTCGGCACGCCATGGGCGGAAAACACGACGGGCTGGCCATCGTTGGGCACTTCGGACAGTTCGTCCACGAAGACCGCGCCCTGGCGCTCCAGCCCTTCGACGACGAAGCGGTTGTGCACGATCTCATGCCGGACGTAGACCGGGGCGCCGTGGCGCTTCAGCGCTTCCTCGACGATGCGGATCGCACGGTCCACCCCGGCGCAGAAGCCGCGGGGGCCGGCGAGCAGGACGTGGAGGCGGGGCTTGTCGGCGGTCATGGCAGGCAGGGTGGGTCCGAAATATGGGCAGGTTGCGGCCTGTCCCGGGCGGGCGGCACACTATAGATGGGGCGCCTGGGGTCAAAGGGGGCAGAAGGGGTGGGATTCATGCGGCGCGATGTGGCGATGGCTCTGGCGGCGGCGGCGCTGCTCGGCGGGTGCGGTGGCGGCAACAGTTTCTCGAGCAGCCCGCCGGCACCCTGCCCACGCATCGCGGTCCTGGCCGATGGCGCGGACCTGACGCGGTATCGCGCTGGCGCAGTGCAGGACCTGGCCGCCATGACCTTCGACGCCCGGCTGATCGGCTTCCAGGCGAGTTGCGACTACACTGACCGCCGGCGATCCGTGGTGGTCGCGGTCAGCGGTGTCTTCGACGTCGAACGCGGCCCGGCTGGCACGGGCCTCAGATCCGTCTCGCTTCCCTGGTTCATCGCCGTGACCGATTCGGACGACACCCAGGTGATCGACCGCCAGGAATTCACCACCCCGGTCACCTTCGAGGGCAATGCCAACCGCACCCGCGTGCAGAGCCGCCCGATCAGGCTGAACTTCCCAGTCGAGGAACGCCGGGTCGAGAACCACACCGTCCGCCTGTCCTTCCAGCTGACGCCGGAACAGCTGGAGACCAACCGCCGCCGCGGCGCGCGATGATCCCAACGACCGCCCTCGGCGGCCGTTGGAGTCTCTTCGTGCCCCCAAGCGCCGGGCGCGGCCCATCCGGGCCGCTTGGCTTCGCGCCGGGCACTGGCGTGACGGCAGCGGCTGATGGTCCGGGCGCGGTCGCGCTGTGCGCTCGCGGCCCGATGCCTGGCATCCGGCCGAAGATTTCCGGCTTTGGGGGCTGACATGGACAGGCAGGGTATCTTTGTTTCCCACCCCGAGGTCGTCATCGACCCGGCGGTGCCGGTGCCGCGCTGGCACCTGACGCCGGAAGGCATCGCGCGCATGCGGCGCCTCGCCGCCGATCCGCGGCTCGAAGGCCTCGCCGCTGTCTGGGCGAGCGACGAGACCAAGGCGATCGAGGCGGCCGGTATCCTCGCTGCCCGCTTCGGCTTGCCGGTGCGGGTGCATCCGGGGCTCGCGGAGATGGACCGGTCCAGCACCGGCTACCGCCCCCGCGAGGAATTCGAGCGCCTGGCCGACGCCTTCTTTGCCCGGCCTGCCGAGAGTGTCGAAGGTTGGGAACGCGCGGTGGACGCGCAGGCCCGCGTGGTCGCAGCGGCGCGGGAAATCCTGGCCGGGCACGGCGACGGCGGGCTGGCGCTGGTCGGCCATGGCGGCACCGGCGCGCTGCTGATGTGCGCCCTGGCGGGCCTGCCCATCGCGCGCACCCATGACCAGCCGCAGGTCGGCTGCGCCTGGCGCTTCACCGTCCGCCCGCCGGCCGTCACCGAAACCTGGCAGCCCTTCGGGTAGTGCGGCTGCTGTCCGGGCAAGGCCCGACGCAAGCGAAGAAATCGCTCCCTCGGACCTGCGACGATCCGCCCCTTCGGCTCGATGCGGGGCATCGGGCCGGGAGCACACGGCGCGACCGCGCCCGAACCCACCGTCGCGGCCAGCGCACCAGTGCGTGGCGCGAAGGCAAGCGGCCCGGATGGGCCGCGCCCGCCGTTTGAGGGCACAAGGAACGGGGGCGCGGAGCGCGACGGCGCCTGGCATCTGAGGGCGCGGCATGTGAGGGCATGACAAACACCCCCCGATCTGTCAGGAAGACGCACCCCGCAGATCCCGCGCGGGAGAGAGAGGTGGCGACACCTCCGCCGAAGGCGCAACCGGCCCCCGGAAACGCTCAGGCACCAAGGGCCGCGCGGGGAAGGGGCCTCTGGAAAGCCCGGCGTTGCAAGGCGCCGGCACCGACGGAGTAAGGCGAGGGAACGCCCCCGCCGAATCTCTCAGGTCCATCAGACAGAGGGGGGCCACGGACTGAACCCCAAGCGCCGCGGAATGCGGCGGGAGGCACCGTGGCCGATTCGTCGCCCGAGACCCTGTTGGAAACGCCGCTGGCGGCGCTGCACCGCGAACTCGGCGGGCGCATGGTGCCCTTCGCGGGGTATTCCATGCCCGTTCAATATCCCGTCGGCATCATGGCCGAGCACCTGCATTGCCGCGCCGCCGCATCGCTGTTCGACGTGTCCCATATGGGCCAGGCCGAACTCGTCGGCGAAGGTGCGGCCGCCGCGTTGGAACGCGTGACACCCGCCGATGTGCAGGTGCTGAAGCCCGGCCGGCAGAAGTACGGCCTGCTGACCACCGATGATGGCGGCATCCTGGACGACTTCATGGTCGCCAATCTGGGCGACCGGCTGTTCCTGGTGGTGAATGCCAGCCGCAAGCATGTGGATCTGCCGCGGATCGAAGCCGCGCTGCCCGCCGGCGTGACGCTGAAGCCGCTGGCCGATCGCGCGCTGATCGCGCTGCAGGGGCCGGGCGCGGTGGCGGCCATCGCGACGCTCGCGCCGGGCATCGCGGAACTGCCCTTCATGGGCGTCGGATCCTTCACCATCGCCGGGGTGACGGCGCTGGTGTCGCGCTCCGGCTACACCGGGGAGGACGGGGTCGAGGTGTCGGTGCCCGCGGACAAGGCCGAAGCCTTCGCCCGCGCGGTGCTGGCGCTGCCGGGCGTGCAGCCGGCGGGCCTTGGTGCTCGTGATTCGCTGCGCCTCGAAGCCGGGCTCTGCCTCTACGGCAACGACATCGACGAGACGACCAGCGCGGTCGAGGCCGCACTCACCTGGACCATCGGCAAGCGCCGCCGCACCGAGTGGAACTTCCCCGGCGCGGAACGCGTGCGCGATGAACTCGCCAATGGCGCGAAGCGCCTGCGCGTCGGCATCCGGCCCGAAGGCCGCCAGCCCGCGCGTGGCCACACGCCTGTCCATGCGCCGGGCGGTGCCGCCATTGGCGAGATCACCTCGGGCGGCTTCGGCCCCTCGCTGAACGGCCCGATGGCCATGGGATACGTCGCGCGCGAACACGCCGCCGACGGCACCGCCCTCGAACTCATGGTGCGCGGCAAGGCCCTGCCGGCCGTCGTCGCGCCCACCCCCTTCGTTCCCCACCGCTACGTCCGCTGAAGGATCCGCACCGATGTCCGACACCAAATTCACCAAGGACCATGAATGGGTGCGCATGGAGGGTGGCGTCGCCACCGTCGGCATCACCGACCATGCGCAGAACGCGCTCGGTGACGTGGTCTTCGTGGACCTGCCCGAGGTCGGGCGCGTCGTCGTTGCCAACGAGCCGATCGCGGTGGTCGAAAGCGTGAAGGCCGCCTCCGATGTCTATGCCCCGATCGCCGGCAAGATCGTCGAGGTGAACAGCGCGCTCGGCGACAATCCCGGCACGATCAACTCGGCGCCGACCACCGATGGCTGGTTCTTCAAGATCGCGACTTCCGACCCCGGCGCGATGGACGGGCTGATGGATGAGGCCACCTACGCGGCCTTCGTGGACGATCAGGCATGAGCGCTCTCGACACCCTTGCAGCGCTGGAGGCGGGCGACGCCTTCGCGCCGCGCCACATCGCGCCGGGCGAGGCCGAGATCGCCGAGATGCTGAAGGTGGTCGGCGCGACCAGCCTCGATGACCTGACCGCGAAGACCGTGCCTGCGGCGATCCTCGGCATGGACATGGCGGGGCTGCCGGAACCGGCGACGGAACTGGAACTGCTCGCGGAGCTGCGCGCCATGGCGCTGCGCAACCGCGCCGACGTCAAGTCGCTGATCGGCATGGGGTATCACGGCACGCACACGCCGCTGGTGATCCGCCGCAACGTGCTGGAGAACCCCGGCTGGTACACGGCCTATACGCCGTATCAGGCGGAGATCGCGCAGGGCCGGCTGGAAGCCCTGGTGAACTTCCAGACCATGATCACCGACCTGACCGGCCTTGCGGTGGCGAATGCCTCGCTGCTGGACGAGGCGACGGCGGTGGCCGAGGCGATGCACCTCGCCCACGCCGCGACGCGCGGAAAGTCGCATCTGCTGATCGCCGCCGACGACCTGCATCCGCAGTCCAAGGCCGTGCTGACGACGCGCGCGGCGCCGCTCGGCATCGAGGTGAAGTTCGTCGCGGTCGCGTCGATCGGCGCGGAAGTCACCGCGGCGAAGCCCTTCGCGCTGGTGCTGCAGTACCCCGGCACGACCGGGCAGGTGCGCGACCTGACGGCCGAGATTGCCGCGGTGCAGGCCGGTGGCGGCCTCGCGCTCGTGGCGGCCGATCCGCTGTCGCTCTGCCTGCTGACGCCGCCGGGCGAGATGGGTGCCGATGTCGTCGTCGGCTCGGCGCAGCGTTTCGGCGTGCCGATGGGCTATGGCGGGCCGCATGCCGGCTACATGGCGGTGAAGGATGCACATAAGCGGCTGATGCCGGGGCGCCTGGTGGGCGTGTCCGTCGATGCCGCCGGCGCGCCGGCGATGCGCCTCGCGCTCCAGACGCGCGAGCAGCATATCCGCCGCGAGAAGGCGACGTCGAACATCTGCACCGCGCAGGTGCTGCTCGCCGTCATGGCCGGCATGTACGCCGTATGGCACGGGCCGGCCGGGCTGAAGCGCATCGCGACGCGGGTGAACCTGCTCGCGAGGCTGGTCGCCGGCACCGCCAAGGCCGCCGGTTTCGCGCCGAAGCACGATGCGTTCTTCGACACCATCGCACTTGATGCCGGCACGAAGGCGCAGGCGCTGATGGATGCGGCGCTGAAGCGCGGCTTCAACTTCGCGCGCATCGACGCGACCACGGTCGGCATCGCGCTGGACGAGACGGTGACGCGCGAGGATCTCGACGCGCTGACCGCCGCCATCGCCGAGGCTGCCGGCAAGCCCGCTGCGGCGGGTGCGACGGCGGGCGGCATTCCCGTCGCGCTGGAACGCCGCTCTGCCTTCTGCACCGCCGCTGTCTTCACCGCGCATCATTCGGAGCACGCGATGCTCCGCTATATGAAGTCGCTGGAGGACAAGGACGTCGCGCTGAACCGCAGCATGATCCCGCTCGGGTCCTGCACGATGAAGCTGAACGCGACGGCCGAGATGGTGCCGGTCACGCTGCCCGGCTTCAGCGTCATTCATCCCTTCGCGCCGATCGAGCAGGCGAAGGGGTATCGCGAACTGACGGACCGGCTGTCCGAGTGGCTCTGCCGCATCACCGGCTTCGCGGCGGTTTCGCTGCAGCCCAATGCGGGCAGCCAGGGTGAATATGCCGGGCTGCTCGCCATCCGCGGCTGGCACCTGTCGCGCGGCGACACGCATCGCGACATCTGCCTGATCCCGGCCTCGGCCCACGGCACCAACCCGGCCTCGGCGGCGATGGCGGGGATGAAGGTGGTCGTCGTCGGCACCGACCGCGACGGCAGCGTGGACCTCGACGACCTCAAGGCGAAGGCCGAACAGCACGCGGGTAACCTCGCCGCGCTGATGATCACCTACCCGTCCACGCATGGCGTGTTCGAGGCGTCGATCCGCGAGATCTGCGCCCTGATCCATGCGAAGGGCGGCAAGGTCTACATGGACGGCGCGAACATGAACGCGCAGGTGGGGCTGACCTCACCGGCGACGATCGGCGCGGATGTCTGCCACCTCAACCTGCACAAGACCTTCTGCATCCCGCATGGCGGCGGCGGGCCCGGCGTGGGGCCGATCGGCGTCACGGCGGAACTCGCCCCCTTCCTGCCGGGCCATCCGGTGATCGACTGCGGCGGGTCGAAGGACATCGTGGTGTCCGCCGCACCCTGGGGCTCGGCCTCGATCCTGCCGATCTCCTACGCCTATATCCGCATGATGGGTGCGGAGGAGCTGAAGCGCGCGACGCAGGTGGCGATCCTCAACGCCAACTACGTCGCGAAGCGGCTCGAGGCGCATTTCCCGGTGCTCTATCGCGGCATGAACAACATGGTCGCGCATGAATGCATCCTCGACTGCCGCGGCTTCCAGCAGGGCGGCGGCGTGATGGTCGAGGACATCGCCAAGCGCCTGCAGGATTACGGCTTCCACGCGCCGACCATGTCCTGGCCGGTCGCCGGCACGCTGATGGTGGAACCCACCGAAAGCGAGCCGAAGGCCGAACTGGACCGCTTCATCGACGCGATGATCGCGATCCGCGCGGAAATCCGTGCGGTGGAGCAGGGCCGCATGGACAAGGCCGACAACCCGCTGAAGAACGCGCCGCACACCGCGGCCGAGATCGCGGCGGAGGATTGGCCGCACCCCTACACGCGGGAGCAGGCGGCCTTCCCGCTGCCCTTCGTCAAGGCGCACAAATACTGGCCGCCGGTGAAGCGCGTGGACAATGTCTATGGCGACCGCAACCTGGTGTGTTCCTGCGCGCCGCTCGAAGCCTACGCCCAGGCGCAGCAGATCGCGGCCGAATGAGCGGGCTCGGCCACTGGCGCGTCACGGGCAGCCGCATCGTGCTCGCGGATCGCTGGATCCGCGTGCGCGCGGATTCCTGCGTGGCGCCCTCGGGCGACGTGGTCGATCCCTTCTACGTCCTGGAATACGCGGACTGGGTGCATGTCGTCGCCCTGACGGATGACGACCGGCTGGTGATGAACCGTCAGTACCGCCATGCGGCGGGCGAGGTGCATCTCGAACTCCCCGGCGGCGTGATGGACGCCGCCGATGCCGGCGACCCCATCATCGCCGGCCGCCGCGAATTCCGCGAGGAAACAGGACATGGCGCGCGGGAGTTCCGCCGCGTCGTCAGCCTGCGCCCCAACCCCGCGACGCATACCAACCGCGTGCACACGGTGCTCGCCCTCGGTGCCCATCCCGACGGCGTGCAATCCTTCGACAATGGGGAGGAGATCGCCGTCGAACTCATCCCCGTCGCCGATGTGCTGCGGCTGATCCAGGACGGGGAGGTGCAGCAATCGACGCATGTGGCGTCGCTGCTGCTGGCCCTTGCCGCCGCAGGGCGCGTGACATTCTGATCGGCGCGCGAGGGGTCTCGCCCCATGCGCGCGAACTTTGTGGCGCTGTTGATTGGAGATGGGCTCCGCCCCTCTCCAAGCCTCACCCCGCCAGGGTGCAGTGCACCCTGGACCGCCGGGACTTGGTGTCGGGCATGACAACCAGGCCGACATGACGGAGCGCGCTCCGGGCACGGCGCACCCTTCGTCTTCGTGGAACTCCTGCCCCGCCCAACGCCAGGTGACGGTTTCCAAAGGCCTTTCGGCCTTTGGTGGGGGAGAGGTCGGGAGAGGGGCGAAGTCCCTCTCCGGTTCCGCAATCGCCGCATCCTCGCGCGCACGGGGCTGCGCTACTCCGCCCGTGCGCCCGACGCCCGCACCGCTTCGCGCCACCGTGCGCTTTCCGCCGTGACGAAGGCGGGCAGGGCGGCGCGCGGGATCGGCATCGGGTCGAAGGCACGCTCGCGGAACAGCGTTGTCAGCTCCGGTCCCGCGATGGCGCGGCGCGTCTCGGCATCGATACGCGCCACCACCGCCTCCGGCGTGCCGCGCAGCGCGAACAGCCCGGTCCAGTTCACCGACAGGAAGCCCGGCAGGACCGAGGCGATGGTCGGCACCCCTGGCAGCGCGGCGTTCTCGCTGTCGGCCGCGACGCCCAGGCAGCGGATCGCCCCGCCGCGCACCTGCGGCAGCGCGGTGCCGAGCCCGTCGAACATCATCGGCACATTGCCCGCGACCAGGTCCGTCATCGCCGGCGCGCTGCCGCGATAGGGCACATGCGTCATCTCGACGCCGACCGCCGCGCGGAACATCTCCCCAGTCAGGTGCAACTGCGACCCGGTGCCCGAGGAGGCGAAATTCACCTTGCCCGGATTGGCGCGGATATGGGCGATCAGCGCCGGCAGCGTCGTCATCGGCAGTTCGCGCGGGTTCACCACCAGCACGTTGGGTTGCTGCGCGAGCATCGCGACCGGCACGAAATCCGTATCCGGGTCGAAGGGCAGCCGCGCATAGAGCGCCTTGTTGATGCAGATCAGCGAGGCGGTCGCCACCAGCAGCGTGTGGCCATCGGGGTCGCTGCGCGCGAAGGCCTCCCCCGCCACGGTGCCGCCGGCGCCACCGCGATTGTCGATCACCACCGGCTGGCCGAGTGCAACCGAGAGCCTCTCCCCGATCGCGCGTGCCAGGATGTCGGTGGTCCCACCGGCGGCGAAGGGGACGAAGATGCGCAGCGGGCGGGATGGGAACGCGGCTTGCGCGCGCGCGGGCATGGCCAGTGCGACGCCGGCGGTCGATGCCAGGGCGGCGCGTCGGGTGATCCTCGGCATGGTTTGGCCTCCTGTTGCGCTTTGCGGTTACTCTAAGGCCGGATCGGTGCGAGCAGCATCCCCGCCGCCCGGTCTTCCGCGGCACCGTCGAGCAGCAGCACAAGCGCGGCGCGTGCCTGGTTCTCCCCCAGCAGGGGCGCGGCGAAGCGGAGGAACTTGGCGCAGACGGCGTCGACGCTCATCGGCAGGGCTGGGTCGCCGGGCACCCGGTCGGCGCGGGCCTCCAGCACGGTGCCGTCCTGGAGTTCCACGGCGAGGCCGGCGCCGCGATCGCCGGTCTCGGTCAGGTCGGTGTCCTCGACCAGGGCGACGATCGCCTCGACGTCGCGCAGCGCGGGGTTGGTCAGCGCGGCATCGGTATAGGCGCACGGGCCGAGATCCCCCTGCACCAGCGCCGCGGCCACGGCCCAGGACAGGCTGAACTGAGCCGCGATAGCGCTGGCGGGCGCGCGGTTGGCGGCGTAGCGCAGCGCCTCCCCATAGGTGGCGAGCGTGACCGACCGGACCTCGGCCAGCCGCAGCCCCAGCAGGGCGCGCAGTTCGATCGCCGCGGCCGCCGCGTAATGGGCGTGGCGCACGCCGGCGAAGGGCTTGATGTAGGCGTCCTCGATCAGCCAGCGACCGGGTGGCGCCACCGCGGCTTCCTGGTCGAGGCCGAGGGCGAGACGGCGTGCCTCCGCGAAGCCGCCCTCCGGCGCGTCCATGCCGGCGGCGGCCCCGGCGGCCGCCAGCGTGCCGAGCAGCACCGCATGGCCCGGATAGGTGTTGCGCCCGTCCATCCCGGCGGCGATCGGCGCATAGAGCGAGAAGGGCATCTGGCAGCCCACCAGCCGGACCGCGCGCGCCGCCGCAGCCTGGTCGCTGCCCGCCAGCCGCGCCGCCGCCGCCGCCGCGCCGAGCGCGTGCCAGGACCCGTCCACATGCATGCCGGGCCGGATGCGCCAGGCCTGCCCGGCGCGGCCGGCAACCTCATAACCCAGGGCGAAGGCGGCGAGCGCCTCGCCGAGGGTCACGCGGCCTTCCGCAAGGGCCGCGATGCACAGCGGTGCGACGGCCAGCGCCGGGCGGCCATGGGCGCTGGCGAGGCCCTCATTTGCCTCGTCCCAGCACATCGCGGCGGCAAGCAGCGCGGCCGCGCCCGCCTGCGACAATCCGGGCGCAACGCCCGCGATGTGGATGGCGCCGGGCATGGACGCTGCCAGCGCCGCGCCGAAGTCGCGCGGCCTGGCATGGCCCAACCCGGCCAGCATGCAGCCGAGGCTGTCGGCCAGCAGCAGCCGCGTCTTGCCCGCCGCCGCGGAGCCGGGCGGCGGGCCGTTCCAGGCGAAGTCGATCGCCTGGCCGGGGTCGAAGGTGCTCAGCGCGCCTGCGCCTGCAACTGCGCCATGGAGTTGGCGAAGCTGTCCTCGACCACCCGGAACCAGGTCTGCTGGTCCTGGCGGAAGCGGTCCCACTGCGCGTGGATCTCCTTGAACCGTGCATTGCGGTTGCCGAGCTCGGCATAGAGTTCCTGCGTCGCGCGGTAGCAGGCCGCGATGACGTCGCGCGGGAACTGCCGCAGCTGCGTCCCGCCTGCGATCAGCCGCCGCAGCGCCGGCGGGTTCAGCGCGTCGTAGCGGCCGGTCATGTAGATGTAGCCCTCGCCGCAGGCCGTCTCGAGCGCCGCCTTGAACTGCGGTGGCAGGCCTTCCCAGGCGCGCTGGTTGACCAGCATGGTGATCGAGGGACCCGGCTCCCACCAGCCGGGGAAGTAGTAGTATTGCGCGACCCGCTGGAAGCCGAGCTTCTCGTCGTCATAGGGCCCGACCCATTCGGCCCCGTCGATGACGCCACGTTCCAGCGCGGGATAGATGTCCGCCCCGCCAAGCTGCTGCGCCACGGCGCCGAGCTTGCCCAGCACGTCGCCGGCATAGCCCGCGATGCGGAACTTCAGGCCGCGCAGGTCATCGACGGTCCTGATCTCCTTGCGGAACCAGCCACCCATCTGGGCGCCGGTATTGCCGCCGAGGATGCAGCGCACGCCCTGGTCGGCGAAGACCGGGGCCATCAACTCGGCGCCGCCGCCATTGTGCCACCAGGCATATTGCTGCCGCGAATTCAGCCCAAAGGGCACGCAGGACCCGAAGGCCAGCGAGGGATCCTTGCCGGTGTAGTAGTAGGGTGCGGACCAGCCGATCTCGACCGAGCCCGAGCCGGCGGCATCGAGCACCTGCAGCGCCGGCACGATCTCACCGGGTGCGAAGGGCTGGATCTGGAAGGCGCCCTCGGTGATCTCGCCGACGCGGCGACAGATGTGTTCCTGCGTGCCGTACAGCGTGTCGAGCGACTTCGGGAAGCTGCCGGGGCAGCGCCAGCGGATGCGCGGCTGGGCCTGCGCGACATGCGGCGCGGCCACGGCCGCGACGGCGGCACCGGCAGCGCCACCGGCAACGAAACGACGACGATCCATTCTTGCTTTCTCTCCCCTGTGGGCCGCGGCCCGGATGGCGGCAGCATGGCCGGGCGTGGCGATGCATGCAACGCGCGGGGGTCAGCCCTCGCCGCCCTCGGGGCCGTAGAAGATCACCCAGACGGCGAGGTCGTCGGAGAAGTCCTCGAAGCGATGCTCGGCCCTGGCAGGGACCCACAACATGTCGCCGGGACCGAAGGGTGCGCGCTGCCCGTCGCAGAAGAAGGTGCCGCGGCCGCGGATGACGACATAGGCCTCGTCGCGCGTGTGCGGCATCTGCGGATCCGTGCCGTGCGGCGCGTACCAGCGGACCTCGAAGCTGCCATGAGCGAAGATGTGGGCGGACAGGCGGCCGGGTTCGTTCGGCGTCGCGGCGGCCTCGGCGGCAGGCAGGACGAAGCGTGTCATGCCGCGATGCTGCGCGCCCCGGCGCGCCCATGGCAAGCGCACCGGGGGGCGGAGGGGCAGGGGCCCCTCCAGCGGTCAATTACTGGCCGTGGCGCACATGCCGCAGCTGGAAGTAGTTGTCGGCGGTCTGCACGACCGTCCAGCCATTGCGCACCGCCCAGACGATCTGCTGCTGGTGCAGTGGGATGAAGGCGACGTCGTCGCGCAGCATCTTGCTCGCCTCGGAGATCAGGCGCTGGCGGGCCGCCGCGTCGGTCTCCACGGCGATGCGGTCCATCAGCGTGTCGAATTGCGGGTTGGAATAGCCCGCGCTGTTGAACACGCCGCGCGCCCCGTCGCGCGTGCCCGCGATGTTGTAGAAGGCGTTGTGTGCGTCCGACGTCGAGGGCGTCCAGCCGAGCAGGTAGAACGAGGTGTTGAAGCGCGGCGCGTTGATCTCGGCGAAGTAGCGTGCACGCGTCTGCGCGGCGAGCGTCACGCGGATGCCCACGCGCGCGAGCATCGCGGTGATCGCGGTGCAGATCGCCTCGTCATTCACGTAGCGGTCGTTCGGGCAGTCGAGCGTGACGCCGAAGCCGTTCGGGAAACCGGCCTCGCGCAGCAGCCGGCGGCCTTCCTCGATGTTCACCGCCGGGCGCTGGTCGTCGGCTTCGACGAAGCCGTTCACGCCCGGGCCGTAGAGCAGGTTGGACGGGCGCGACTGCCCGCGCATCACCGTGCGCTGGATGGCGTTCACGTCGATCGCAAGCAGCATGGCGCGGCGCACGCGCACATCCTGGAACGGGTTGCGCCCCTGCACGTCGGACTTCAGCAGCTGCGGCCGCATCTGGTCCATGCCGAGGAAGATCGTGCGCAGCTCCGGCCCCTGCATGATGCTCACGCCCGGGGAGCGGCGGATGCGTTCCACATCCTGCGGCGGCACGGTGTAGACGAAGTCCATCTCACCCGAGAGCAGCGCCGCGACGCGCGTCGCGTCATTCGAGATGACGTTGAATTCCGCGCGCGTCAGGTTGTGGCGCGGCGTGTCCCACCAGTTCGGGTTCGGCACCAGCACGGTGCGGCGATCGGGCTCGCGCGACTGCAGCAGGAACGGGCCGGTGCCCATTGCATTGCGGGTCGCGAAGTTCTCCTCGCGTGAGGTGAGGTCGGCCGGGCGCGTGGCATTGTGCTGCTCCGCCCAGCGGCGGCTCATCATGCCCCAGTTGGTGATTTCCTGGAGCAGGATCGGATTCGGCACAGTGGTTTCGAAATCCACCGTGTAGTCGTCGACCTTGCGGACCTCCTTCACCGAGGCGAGCACGCCCTGGATGTTCGAGCCCGTCGCGCGGGCGCGCTCGACGCTGAACAGCACGTCGTCGGCGGTGAAGGGCGTGCCGTCCGAGAAGCGGGCGTTGCGGCGCAGATGGAAGCGCCAGACGGTGGGGGAGAGGTTCTCCCAGCGCTCGGCCAGCGCGGCTTCGACGCGCATCTGCGCGTCGCGGCGGACCAGCGGCTCATAGATGTTGGCGTTGAACGACAGCAGGAAGGTCTCCTGCCGCGTGTAGGGATCCATCGAGTTGGTGTCGCCGTCATTGGCCCAACGGAAATTGTTGGCCTGCGCGGCGAAGGCCGACCCCGCGACGAGCGCGGCGGCCAGTGTGAAGCGAAGCGTCATGATGTGCCTCCCGGACACGGTAAGTGGCGAAATGCTCGCCCATCGGGGGACGGAGGAAAAGGGGGAGATGACCGCAGGGCGGACATGAAAAAGGGTGCCAGCCTTGCGGTTGGCACCCCTTTACGGATCGGCGGTGCCGATTCAGGCGGCGCGCAGCGCCTTCGGCAGGTCGCCCAGGGACTGGTCCACCAGCGCGGCGTCGGCGCTGGCGTCGAGCGTCTCGGTCAGCACCGCGCGGGCGGCCGCACCGGCCACCTCGGCGGCGGCGTTGCGGACATCGGTGACGGCGGAAGCCTCGGCGGCGGCGATGCGGTCGAGCGCCATGCGCTCGCGGCGCTTGGCCGAAGCCTCGGCCTCGGCGGCGGCGGCGGCGGCAACGCGCTCGGCCTCGGCGCGGGCGTGGGCCAGCAGTTCCTCGGCTTCCTTGGCGGCGGCGGTGCGCTCGGCCTCGGCGGCCTTCAGCATCTCCTCCGCCTCGGCGCGCAGATGCGCGGCTTCGTCCAACTGGCGGCGGATGCCCGCGGCGCGGCCATCAAGCGCGCCGGAGATCGCGCCCCACAGCTTCTTGCCGAGCAGCAGGAAGAACAGGACGAAGGAAACGGCGACCCAGAACTTCGGGTCGAGCCAGAAATGTTCGTAATGGTGCATCACGCCCTCCCGCGCGCGGCGAGTTCGCGCGTCACGGCGGCTTCAACCGCCGCGCGATCGGCCTTGCCAACCAGCTTCGACAGCAGCGCCTCGGTGGTGTCGGTTGCCACACCGCGCAGCGCGCCCATCGCGGCGGTGCGCGACGCGTCGATGCGCGCCTCGGCCTCGGCGACCTGGGCGTTCAGCCGGGCGTTCAGCGTCGCGGACTTGGCGTCGCTGTCGGCCTGGGCCGCCTGCAGGGCCGTGGCCACGGAAGCGCGGGCCGAAGCGCGCGCCTGCTCGGTCGCGGCGCGGTGCGCGGCCATGGCGGCATCGGCCTCGGTCTTGGCGGCCTGCGCGGCCTCAAGGTCGGCGGAGATGCGGTTGTGGCGGTTCTCGATCACGGCGCCGACGCGCGGCAGCGCGACATAGGCCATGATGTAGACCAGCGCACCGAAGATGATCAGCTGCCAGACCACCTGGCCGATCAGCAGCGGGCCTTGCTCGGGGTGGCCGAAGGCGAGCTGGGGCATGCCCTCGACGGGCACGGAGCCCGTGCTGGCTGCCATGGCCGCGGCGGGCAGTGCGGCGGCCAGCGCCGCCATCATCGTCACTCGGCGCATCGCCGTCATCTCCATCGCCTCAATGCCCGTGGCGAAGGGCGCCGCGGGCGGGTCCACAGGTCCCGCCGGCCCGCTCGCGCGGGCCGGCAGGGCCGGGGATCAGGCGAACAGGATGAGGAAGGCGATCAGCAGCGCGAAGAGCGCCACCGCTTCCGTCAGCGCGAAGCCCAGGATGCCGATCGGGAAGACGGCGTCGCGGGCGCCCGGGTTGCGGGCCACCGAGGTGATCAGGGAGGAGAAGATGTTCCCGATCCCGAGGCCCACGCCAAAGAGGGCGATAACGGCGATGCCGGCCCCGAGGGCCTTCGCAGCGGCGACTTCCATGATACTCGTCCTTCCGTCAATCCATGGAGGTTCTGAACGTACGCGTGTGCGACCGCACCCCGGTCACATGGCGGGTCAGTGCAGATGCACCGCGTCGTGCAGGTAGATGCTGGTCAGGATCGCGAAGACGTAGGCCTGCAGGAAAGCGACCAGGAATTCGAAGCCGACCAGGGCGATGTTCACCGCGAGCGGCATGGCGGCCACGAAGGGGCCGACCGCGCCGAGGCCACCCAGCAGCACGACGAAGGTGGCGAACACCTTCAGCATGACGTGGCCGGCGACCATGTTCGCGAACAGACGCACCGAGAGGGACACCACGCGGGAGAAGTAGGAGATGATCTCGACCGGGATGATGATCGGCGCCAGCCAGACCGGCGCGCCCTCGGGGAAGAAGTAGGAGAAGAAGTGCATGCCGTGGCGCGCCAGCGCGACCACAGTCACGGTGATGAACACCACCACCGCGAGCGCCAGCGTCACCGCGATGTGGGAGGTGAAGGTGAAGGCGTAGGGCAGCATGCCGAGCAGGTTGCCGAACAGCACGAACATGAAGACCGAGAAGACGAAGGGGAAGTACTTCTTGCCCTCGTCGCCCACCTGGTCGCGCACCATGCCGGCAATGAATTCATAGGCCGCTTCGCCGAGCGCCTGCAGCCGGCCCGGGATGAGCTCCGCCCGGCTCGCGCTGACCAGCATCAGCCCGGCGGACAGCACCACCGCCAGCAGCATGAAGAAGTTCGACTGGCTGAAGGAGACAGCCTGCCCGACCACGCCGAGCATCGGCGAGAGCTCGAACTGGCTCAGAGCGTCGATCGTCTTGCCTTCGGTCGCCACCGGCTGATCCCCCGTCGATCTCTCACTTCATGCGCGAGCGCGGACGCGGATTGAACAGGCGATACACGTTCAGGACCCCGGCCACGCTGCCCAGGACGAAGAACACCAGGAAAAGCCAAGGCCAGGTCCCCAGCCAGCGATCCAGCAGAAAGCCGATCACTATGCCGACAACCAGGGCCGAGACCACCTCGACCCCCGCGCGCAGACCATACCCCCAGGGGCTATGCGGCACCGCCCCGCCACTTGTGGGCGGTTTGTCCAAGCCCCGTTCGGACCTGGCCTGCCGCAACCGCTCCTCGAAACCGTCGCGCTCGTTCACCTTCGCTCCCTGGCGGGACCCCGCCGGAAGGCAGGCGGCGCTTTACGGTCAGCCCCCCCACCTGTCAAGCGCGTGACGCGGCGCAACAAGCGCCAGACACGCGTTTCCGCAAGGTTAGAGCATTTTCGCCGCAGGCCGAACCGGCGACCGTCGGTCGACGTCGCCGCCGGCCCTCGGGACGGTGCGGGTGGGCTCGGCAATCGCGCGCGTGCCCCGGTCAGGCGGCCGGGATCAGCGTCCCGGTGCGTCGGGCCGCGGCCGGCCCCGGCAGCTGCGCCAGCGCCGCGGGCGCCATCGGCCGGCCGAGCAGGTAGCCCTGCCCCTCGTCGCAGCCGATATCGCGCAGCCGCGCGAGCTGCACCGCGCTCTCCACCCCCTCCGCCACCAGTCGGGCGCCGAGGCCATGGGCGATGCGCGCCACCGCATCGACGATGCGTTCCGTCCGCGTGCTGGTGCCGAGCCCGGCGACGAAGGACCGGTCGAGCTTGATCACATCGAAGGGCAGTTGCTGGAGATAGCCGAGCGAGGCGTAGCCGGTGCCGAAATCATCCAGCGCCAGCCGCACCCCGATCTCACGCAGCCGCGCGAGGGTGGCCGCCGCCGCCTCCGGGTCGCGGATGAAGACGTCCTCGGTCACCTCGATCTCGATTCCCTCGGCGCGCGCGCCGCTGGCCTCCAGCGCCTCCCGCAGCAGCTCGGGTGCCTGGCCGGAGACGATGTGCCGCGCCGAGAGGTTCACCGCGACGGCGATGTCGAGTCCCTCCGCCTGCCAGGCCTGCTGCTGGCGCAGCGCCATGGCGAGCGTCGCGCGGGCAAGGCGCGCCGACAGCCCGGCGCGCTCGGCCGCCGGCACGAAGACCGAGGGCGGCACCACGCCGCGCGTCCGGTGGGTCCAGCGCAGCAGCGCCTCGCAGCCGCTGAAGGTCAGGTCGGACAGGCGGAACTTCGGCTGGTAGGCGAAATGCAGCTCGCCCGCTTCCAGCGCCTGCTGCACATCGCTCTCCAGCCGCCGCTGGTCGATCAGCGCGGCGGCCATGGCCGCGGAGAAGCGACGCACCTGGCCGCGCCCGGATGCCTTGGCGCGATACAGCGCGATGTCGGCCCGCTGCAGCAGCGCCGGCCCATCCACCCCGTCGGCCGGCCCGATGGCGATGCCGACGCTGGCCCCGGCGGGGATGGAAGCCCCGTCGATCGCATAGGGCGCGCCGAGCGCGCGCACGATCCGTGCGGCGGCCGCATCAGCCTCCTTCGCGCCGGTGATGCCGGCCTGCACCACGGCGAATTCGTCGCCGCCGAGCCGCGCCAGCATGTCGCCGGGCTTCAGGCAGGCACGCATGCGGCCGGTGGCCGCCATCAGCAGCGCATCGCCCGCCGCATGCCCCATCGTGTCATTGACGTCCTTGAAGTCGTCGAGGTCGATCAGGTGCAGCGCCACCATGCCGCCCTCGGCCAGGGCGTGGTTCAGCCGCCGCGTGAACAGCAGCCGGTTGGCGAGGCCGGTCAGCGAATCATGCTCCGCCATGTAGCGGATATGCTCCTCCGCCTCCTTTCGGCGGGAGATGTCGAGGCTGATCCGCACCACCGCCGAGGGCGGCGCGCCGGGGTCGCCGACCGGTGCCGCGGTGGTCAGCAGGGTGCGTGGCGTGCCGTCCGGGCCACTCGCCGTCTCCTCGCGGAAGGGCAGTTGCGTGCCGCCGGCGAGCGCGGCTGCGATGTCGGCGCCATCCTCGGCCTGCCCTGTCGCCTCGACGATGTCGCGGCCGAGCAGGTCGGCCTCCGTGGTGCGATGGAAGCGGGCCAGTGCCGCATTGGCCAGCACGAAGCGCCCATCCCGGTCATGCGCGGACACCATCACCGGCAGCGCATCCACGACGACGCGCAGCAGACGTTCGGAGCGGCTGGCGCGGCGCTGCGCCGCCTCGGCATCCCGCAGCGATCCGCTGGCGCGCCGCCACAGCAGGTAGAGCAATGCCGTCAGCACCGTGGCGCTGGTGATCAGGCCGATCAGGCTGATCGCGAAGGCCTGGTGCAGGTGGCGCAGCCCCTCGGCCGCCGCCTCGGTGCGGAGCCGCTGGTCGTGTTGCAGGGCGCGATTGGCCTCGCCGAGTTCGAGCACCAGCGTGCCGAGCGCATCATGGGCGCGTCCGATCGCCATGCCGTCGCCCGCCAGGTGCACCGCGGGCACTGGTTCGATCCGCCCGAGCACGACGAACAGCGCAGGCAGCCGGGCGCGCACCGACAGCAGGATGGGGGAACGATGCCTCTCCCCATCGCCTTCCTGCAGGGACACCAACCGACTCCAGAGGATCTCGTAGCGCAGGGCGATGGCGCGCGCGGCGTCGGGCTGGCCGGCGGCGAGGCGTTCGATCTCCGTGCCGAGGCGGGCCGCTTCCAGCAGCGCCTGGCTGCTTTCCCATACTCCGACGCGATGGCCCGCGACCTGCAATTCGGCGTGGGACGCGAGTTGCCGGGCCGAGATGGCGAGCGACGCGACGAAGACCATCGCGGCAAGGAAGGCCCCGACCAGCGGGATTGTCGCGCGCGGCCATCGTCGGGGCGTTGCCATGCCGGGCCCTCCTCAGGCGATCTCGATGTGCTGCAACTGCCACACGGCGCGGCGGCGGTTTTCCGGGGTTTCCAGTTCCGGCCGCTGCGACCAGGGGAAGACGATCCAGCACGGGCCGCGCAGTCGGACGGGGATCGGCGCGCCGTCCCTGCGCGTCGCGAGGAAGGCGTCGCTCGCCACCGCCTCGGCGATCGGCATGCTGGCGACGTAATCGTTCAGCGCCACCGCGCGCAGCGTCGTGCCTTGCGCGCCCAGCGTATCCAGTAGGCGCCGCAGCGGCACGCCCGAGAAATGCTGCAGACCCTGCGTCCAGGGCGTGCGGGTGCTCAGCGGCAGGCTGGCGATGGCATCGAGCGCGTCAAGGCCGAGCCGGCGCGGGGAGGGCGGCGCGATCGCGCCCTGCACCTCGAGCGCCGGATCAGCCGTAGCCGCGGCGACGCCAGGGGTGGCGAGCGAGGCGAGCAGGCTGCGGCGTGCAAGGGCCATGGCGGGGAGGGCTCCAACTCGAACCCAAGCGATAGAGCCGCCCTGGTAAGCGAAGCGTTATGGCCGCCGTCGTTTCAGGCGCCTATGCGCGCCCGCGTCGTCAGGCGGCGACCGGCCCTTCCGCCATCTGGACCGCCTGGCCGAGATCCACGCTCAGCAGCCGCGACACGCCGCGTTCCTGCATGGTCACGCCATAGAGCCGATGCATCCGCGCCATCGTCAGCGGGTGGTGGGTGACCACCAGGAAGCGCGTGCCGGAATCCGACGCCATGGCGTCCAGCAGGTCGCACAGCCGCTCCACATTGGCGTCGTCGAGCGGCGCATCCACCTCGTCCAGCACGCAGACCGGCGCGGGCTGGCAGCGGAACACCGCGAAGATCAGCGACAGCGCCGTCAGCGCCTGCTCGCCGCCCGACAGCAGCGAGAGCGTGGACAGCTTCTTGCCCGGCGGCTCGGCGTAGATCTCCAACCCGGCTTCCAGCGGATCGTCGGACCCAACCAGCGCCAGATGCGCCCGCCCGCCGCCGAACAGGCGCGCGAACAGGTTGCGGAACTCGGCATCGACACGGTCGAAGACCTCGCGCAGGCGCTCGCGGCCCTCGCGGTTCAGATGGCCGATCGAACCGCGCAGCTTGGCGATCGCCGCCGTCACCTCGTCGCGGTCCGTGGTGATCTGGCCGATGCGGTCCTCGATCTCCGTCACCTCGATCTCGGCGCGGAGGTTGACGGGCCCCATCTCCTCGCGCTCGCGCGCCAGGCGCTCGACCTTGCGGCGCGCCTTGTCTTCAGCGACGTCGGAGAGTTCCTCCGGCGGTGGGGGGAGGTCGGCGTCCTCGCCGAGCCGTTCGGCGATGCGCGCAGCGACCGCCTCCTCGGCCGTGGCGGCGGCCTCGGCCGAACCCTCGGCACGCACCTGGCTCTCGCGCGCGGTGGCGAAGGTGGCGTCGGCGCGGCGGCGGGCCTCGCCGCTGTCGCGCAACGCGGTTTCCGCGGCGGTCAGTGCGGCGGCGGCGGCGGCGTGCGTCGCCTCGCACTCGGCAAGCAGCGCCGAGGCCTGCCGGCGGCTCGCCGAGGCATCCTCCGGCGCTTCCGCAAGTCCATCGCGTTCGGTCTGCGCCTCGGCGCTGCGGCGACGCAGTTCGATGACCCGCGCCTCGGCATCCGCGCCGCGCGTGGTCCACAGCGCGGCTTCCTCGGCCACGGCAGCGAGCCGCGCGGCGACGCGCTGCGCTTCATTCCCCAGCGCGCCGATGTCACTGCGTGCCTGGACTTCCGCCCCACGGGCGGCGGTCAGCGCATCGCGCGCGGCGGTGACGGCCGCACGCATCGCGTCGAGATCCGGCAGCGCGGCCTCGGCGGCCAGGGCTTCTGCAAGCCCCGCCTCGGCTTCAGCCAGTTCCGCCGCGAGCCGCGCCAGTTGCGGTTCCAGCGCGGCGAGCCGGCTCTCGGCCTCGGCGGCGCGGGCTGCCAGCGTCGATTCATGCTGCCGGGCGCCCTTGGCATTCGCCTCGCCGTTGCGGCGCGCCTCGCGGGCGGCGTGTTCGGCAGCTTGCGCGCGGGCTTCGGCACGGCCGGCCTCCTCGGCCTCGGCCCGTAGGCCGGCGAGGTCCGGTAGGGCCGAGACCGCCTGCCAGGCGGCATCGAGCAGCGCCTCGGCCTCGGCACGGTCAGCAGCAAGGCGCGCGAGCTGCGGCTCGATCGCCGCCAGCCGGCTTTCAGCACGCGCATGGCGGGCGGCAAGCGCCGCCTCGGCCTGCCGCGCCTCACCGAGTGCTGCTTCCACGCGGGCGCGGGCGTCGCGGGCGGCGGCCTCCGTGCGGCGTGCCTCCTCCTCCTGCTTCAGGGCCTCGGCGCGGGCGGCGTCGGTGGTGGCGGCCTCGGCCTCGGCCTTGTCGAGCCGCGCCTCTGCCGCGCGGAGGGCATTGCGCTGGGCGAGGCGCACCGCGCCCGGCGTCGGCGCCCCGGCGCGGTTGGTGTGGCCATCCCAGCGCCACAGCGCGCCATCCTCGGTGACCAGCGACTGGCCCGGCTTCAGCGCCGCCTGCAACGCGGCGCCTTCGGTCCCGCGCGGCAGCAACCCGATCTGCGACAGGGCGCGCGACAGCGCGGCGGGTGCTTCGACAAGCCGCGACAGCGGCACCGCGCCGCCGGGCAGGGGCGCGGCGGCATCGAGCGGCGGCAGGTTGCGCCAGTGCCGCGGCGCCGCCTCATCGGACGGGCTTTCCAGCGCCTCGCCCAGCGCCGCACCGAGCGCGGCCTCAAGCCCGGCTGGCACGCCCACCTGGTCGAGGATCGGCGCCGCTGCCCCCGGCTCGCGGGAGGACAGCACGGCCTTCAGCGCATCGACTTCCGCGGCTGCGCGGGCACGCTCGCCGCCAGCGGCGGTCGCGGCGCGGCCGGCCTCGGCATGGGCGGCGGCGGCCCAGGCGCGCATCGCCTCGGCCTTCTCCAGCGCGATGCGGGCGTCCTCCACCGCGGCCTCGGCGGCGGCGAGCGCGGCAGCCGCGGCCTCGCGCTCCTCCGCTGGGATGTGTTCGGCGGCGGCGGCGTCGCGGTCCTTCTGCATCGCGCCGTGCTGGGCGGTGATGCGGGTCAGGCGGTCCTGCGCGGCGGTGC